>NZ_MRBY01000012.1 GCF_001904615.1 [Limnothrix rosea] IAM M-220 | reverse complement strand
GTGTCTCCTTTTCTCTAAAGAATTTTGGCTACATTCTTATCCATAACTGACGTTAAAAGAGGAATTCTATTATTTTAGTGTTAGGACTCGTTTTCTATCGCTTTGTAAATTGAAAGAAAATAGTCGGTTTCACGGATTTTGTGATGATTGTCGTGAATCAGGAGCTCATTAATGTCCTTAATCGTTACCTAGGGTTCATCAATAAAAACTTTAGAGATGCGGTTTTTTCTAGCGAATACCAGTAGAATATTTGGTATCAATTGTTACAGTCTTGCAGTTGTCCCTATTTTTTTGCCATGTTAAAAGAACGTTTAACGCCTTGTGCCACCCTCCTCTACTACTGGCTTCGGAACTATGGTGATGTTCAGAAGATCAACTTGGCTAATTTTCAGGTTTGGTCGGAGGAGTTTTCTAAGGAAGCGTTTACTTCTAAGGAAATTGACCGGGCTTTTCGACGGTTAGTTCGGCTTGGTTTACTGCGTGTTAAAGGTGAGGTGATTTGTGTGACACCGATGGGGCAGGATTCGCCTGTTAAGTTGCAGCCTTTACCCAAGCGCTTGTTGAAAATTTGGCCATTGGAAGAGCGTTTGGCTGTGGGAAGTTTGGCGATCGCCTCTGCGATAGTTGTGGCCATTTCTGGTTTTGTGTTGGTGCAAAGACCTGTAGAATCACGAGCTGTTCTTGGTAGTCTTGATGCTCTTTCTGATATTACCCAGGTCGATCTTTAAGTGATTTCTATGGGGTTTTCTCCCATAAAAAGTTGTTCTTGCTTTAAAGATTTTTGGTTTTTAATATTTTACTTTTACAAAGCTGATGGAAAACCTTATGGCTGACACCAACAGGGTTTTATTTTTACCAGATTATCCCCGTGCAAAGTTTAAAATTACTTAAAATTATGGTTTGTTGCTGAGGAGCTTTGCTGCGACACCACCACCAATGAAACCAAATAAATGACCTTCCCAAGAAACGCCGGGGGTTACGGGTAAAACACCCCACAAAACGCCGCCATAGAAAAAGAACACAATGCCGGCTAGGGCAAGGGAAGGAATATCTCGCTGGAAGTAGCCACGAAATAGGAGAAAGCCTAAATAACCGAAGATCAGGATACTAGCGCCGAGGTGAACTGAGTTTGCTGCGCCAACAAGCCATACGCCCAAACCACCAATTACTGTGGCGATCGCCGTTACAGTCCAGAAATCTCGAATACGATTAAACATCACAAGCCAGCCGAGAATCCCAAAGGGTAAGGTATTCGCCATGAGATGCTGGAAATCACCGTGGAGAAATGGGGCAAAGATAACGCCCCGTAGTCCGGTCATATTGCGGGGAATGATGCCAAATACATCGAGACCGCCCCGCCATAGCTTTTGAAAAACGAATTGGTCACTAATTTCTAGTAGCCAAAATGTTAGAAGAAAGCTTCCTAAAATCATGACTTGTTGGCGGACTTCCTTGGCGATCGCCTCAGAACTTTGGCTATTTTGACGGCTCATAATCGTGATCGACATTGAATGCGATTTACCCCACGGTAACAACTTTTCCATGGGATCGGAGTCACCGTTACGAAAAGCTCAACCATGGTAATAGTTCGCTGATTACTTGTCCGGACAACTCAAGTCGTTGCTGCATTTGTGCCAAGTTTGTGTAGAGGCCGCGTTGACGTTCGTTCACAATGCGTTGGGCAAGGGGTAAATCGATGGTCGGGATTTGGGTTAATTCTGTGGGGTTAGCTTGGTTAATGCGTAATTTTTGAGGGGTGACTTCTGGAGCATAGTAGGAAAAATTGAGAATCGGCTCAAGGGGCTGCAGACGGGCGATCGCCATCCCCAAGGCCGCCGCAAAATCCTCCAAAGACAAGAACTGAACACCGTTGTTTGTGAGAGAAATAATCGCCTTGGCCTGATGAATAGAAATTCCGGGTAAGCGTAGTAAATCATCCACAGCAGCGCGATTTACATCAATACGCACCCCAAACTCAGCCGCCCAGAGGATTTCTTCTAGGGATTTGAAACGATAGTAGGGATCTTGCCGGAGTCTTTGGTGGAGTTGTTTCCTACGGAGAAATTTCATGGGAGATGCCAGTGAGAATGACACAATTTAGGCGGTGGGCGATCGCCTGCACTTTAATTGCGATGAATTGCCCTTTACCCTTACAATAGCCCGATAGACTTACTTTTATTTTAAATTCGTCCCTTTAAATTCGGACCTTAAATCTGGATAAAAAGAGACACCCTATTTTCATTTTTATCCCTCTTTGGGAGCCTTATTTTGCTCTCAAATTTAACTTCTAGAAAAAACTTTTATAAAACCCGAAACCCCGGACACTTTGGGGCTAACTTTAGTATGGAATTTTATAAGACTCGCCTATCTATTTTTATAGATGGGAACAATATGTTTTATGCCCAACAAAAGAATAATTGGTTTTTTGATCCCCGCCGGGTGATTGATTATTTCACCTGCGACCCAACTATCCGTCTAGTCAATGCCTTTTGGTACACCGGGCTCAAGGATTCCCAAGACCAGCGAGGATTCCGTGACGCTCTCATTAGTTTGGGCTATACGGTGCGCACAAAAATCCTCAAGGAATACTACGACGATATTTCTGGTCGCCATTCCCAAAAGGCAAATCTTGATATCGAAATTGTGGTTGATATGTTTAATACTGTCGAACAATACGACCAAGTTATTTTATTTAGCGGCGACGGTGATTTTGAGCGGGCGATCGAGTTACTCCGTTCTAAAAGTACCCATATTACGGTTGTTTCGACGGAAGGCATGATTGCACGGGAACTCCGCAACGCAACGGATCGCTACATTGACCTCAATGATCTTCGTCCAAAAATTGAAAAAGTGGAGCCCTAGGCCACAGACCAAAATTACAGGCGATCGCCTCCACTAAAAAATGGGGACAAGCTTCTTCCCTGACCTAAAATCTCCGACCTAAAAAGTTCTGGGAATTAACCGATTGTCAATTTCCGAAAGAAGTAGTTTATGCTAGGGAAATAATTATTTTTCCCTAGGGGAAAGATGGATTTTCTAACCTACTTAACGTTGCAAATTTTACGTATTTAATACTGCCCAATATTTTCACTCCCAAGGAGCGGGAAATTATGACTAAACAAGACGATCGCATTATCATTTTCGACACAACTTTACGTGATGGTGAACAATCTCCGGGGGCAACCCTCAATGGAGACGAAAAGCTGGCGATCGCCCGTGCCCTTGCTCGACTGGGTGTGGATGTTATTGAGGCAGGTTTCCCGAGAGCCAGTAAAGGTGACTTTGACGCGGTTCAGCGCATTGCTGGGGAAGTGGGTATCGAGGGTGGCCCTTCTATTTGTGGTTTAGCCCGCGCGACAAAAGGTGATATCGAAGCGGCTGGTAAGGCTTTGGCTCCGGCGGCGAATCCTCGCATTCATACCTTTATTGCAACTTCCGATATTCATTTGCAGTATAAGCTCCGCAAATCCCGTCAGGATGTTTTGGCGATCGCCCCAGAGATGGTGGCCTACGCGAAAACTTTTACGGATAATGTGGAATTTTCTCCAGAGGATGCGGGACGCTCTGACCCAGAATTTTTGTATCAAATCCTTGAAGCGGTTATTGATGCTGGCGCAACGACCGTTAATATCCCTGACACAGTGGGCTATACGACTCCCGCTGAATTTGGTGGTTTGATTAAGGGCATCAAAGACAATGTGCCAAACATCGACAAAGCGATCATTTCTGTCCACGGCCACAATGACCTCGGTTTAGCGGTGGCGAATTTCCTTGAAGCGGTTAAAAATGGCGCACGTCAACTGGAATGCACCATCAATGGCATCGGTGAGCGAGCGGGTAATGCGGCACTAGAAGAACTCGTGATGGCGCTCCATGTCCGCCGCCAATATTACAATCCTTTCCTCGGCCGCCCAGTCGATTCTGAAGAGCCTTTGACTAATATCAATACGAAGGAAATCTATAAAACGTCTCGCCTAGTTTCCAATCTCACGGGTTTGTCGGTGCAGGCCAATAAGGCGATCGTGGGTGTAAATGCCTTTGCCCACGAGTCGGGGATTCACCAAGATGGCGTGCTAAAAAATAAGCTCACCTACGAGATTATGGATGCCCAGTCCATTGGTTTAACCGATAACCAAATTATTTTGGGTAAGCACTCTGGGCGTAATGCCTTCCGTACCCGCTTGGCGGAGTTGGGTTTTGACCTTTCTGAAAATGATCTGAATAAAGCTTTTGTCCGCTTTAAGGATCTGGCGGATAAGAAAAAGGAGATTACCGATTGGGATTTAGAGGCGATCGTTAAGGACGAAACGCAACAGCCCCCTGAACTTTTCCGTTTAGAGTTGGTGCAGGTGTCCTGTGGTGATCATGCGAAGCCCACGGCAACGATTACTGTTCGCACGCCTGAAGGGGAAGAGCTAACGGATGCGGCGATCGGTACTGGCCCCGTTGACGCGATTTACAAGGCGATTAACCGTGTGGTGCAAGTGCCCAATGAGCTGATTGAGTACTCCGTGCAATCGGTAACGGCGGGTATTGATGCTATTGGTGAGGTGACGATTCGTCTGCGCCATGAAGGTCAGATTTATTCTGGTCATGCGGCCAATACTGATATTGTTGTCGCTTCCGCGCGAGCCTATATCGGCGCGTTAAATCGTCTTTATGCTGCGATCAAAAAAATCGACACGAAAAAGGAAACGGTGGTTAGCTAATTTGCTAGTTGACTATTAATACGAACTCACCCGAAATCGGCGATCGCCCCCAGATTTTTACAATTGGCGATCGCTTTTTATTGGACAAAATCAATAATGTAAAATAAACACGATTCAATTATTCAAATAACCTCTGTGACCTACAAAAATCCTGCACCGACGGTTGATATTCTCATCGAACTGGTAGATCGTCCCCACCGACCGATTGTTTTAATCGAGCGCAAAAACGAACCGTTTGGCTGGGCGATTCCCGGCGGTTTTGTAGACTATGGCGAATCGGTAGAAATAGCAGCAAAGCGCGAAGCTCTGGAAGAAACATCTTTAAAAATAAATTTAGTCGAGCAATTCTGTGTGTATTCCGATCCGTCGCGCGATCGCCGCAAACATACCATTAGCATTGTGTTTATTGCCACTGCCATAGGAGAACCCATCGCCGCCGACGATGCCAAAACAATCCAAATTTTTCAGCCTTGGGAAACACCAAAAAATCTTTGTTTTGATCACGAGCGCATTTTGCAGGATTATTGGTCATACCGTCACCATGGGATTCGTCCCCGCTTCGGTTCCTAAATTTTTGAGAGTTACACCACAGATTCATTCATGGAAAAGCAAATTATCCGTACCGACAATGCCCCCGCTCCCGTCGGCCCCTACAATCAGGCGATCGCCGCCTCTGGCAAAATGCTGTTTTGTTCTGGACAAATTGCCATCGATCCCAGCACCAACACCATCATTGAAGGCGATGTCCAAGCCCAAACCAAACAAGTCATGGCAAATCTCGAAGCCGTATTAACCGCCTCCGGTGCAACTTGGAGCAACGTTGTCAAGACAGGCGTTTTTCTTAAAGACATGAACGATTTCGCCGCAGTTAATAGCATTTATGCGTCCTATTTTGACGAAGCAACCGCCCCCGCCCGTGCTTGCGTTGAAGTTGCCCGTTTACCCAAAGACGTTCTCGTTGAAATTGAATGTATTGCGGTGCTCTAGAAGATACCTCTGCAAAAAAATACAAGGATGGGTGCAGCGAGGCATAATTTATTGAACCAATCAATAAGTTTCACCGAGCGTAACCCATCAATTTTGGAACCCATCCTACAAAAAACACAAGCACCCATCCCCAAAAAGATGCGTTACGACGGATAGATGATTTTTCTCCAAATGCCAGAATTTTTGCCGTCTCCACGACATCCTACGCAATCATCTTCACAATTTTAATTCAGCAGCAAAATAACAGATTGGGCAACGCCAACTAAAAAACCAAGAATCCCACCGAGATTGACGATCGCCTGCAATTCATTTTTAACAATGCCTTGAATTGCCCGTTCAAGTTCCCTTGGACTAGTCGCATTAATTCGGTCAATAATCACTTGATCAATCGCCAAAATTGGAATGACCTGCGCAATCAATTTTTCGAGGTCTTTTTCGAGATAACGTTCTAAAACTAAGGCTAACTCTTGACTCACCATACCGAGGGATTGATTGACAACTTGGGAAGATTGCAGACGACGCAAAATAATCAGCGCAACATTTTCCCAATCAACAGAATCACCCACATATTTAATCAGATCTGCACCCTTGTCTTGTAGATAGGCACGAATTGTTTGGTGGAAGGTTTTGCGCAGTTGTCTGACCGTTGCCACCGGTAAATTTTGCAGAGATAGACTTTGCAACCATAACCGTAATTTGGTGCGCACTTTTAGTGATAGTAGTAATTCTTGCAAACGCGCATTGGCGATTTCCCGCTCTTCGAGGCAAAATGCTCGCAATCGCGTCAAACTACTTTTTAAACCAAAAATATTCGCAACAACCCAATAGGTTCCACTAGATTTTTCGCGGAAACCAGTATCAATAATTTCAATATTTTTGTCCGTTAAAAAATCAATGAGCGCCTGACGAATATTATCCGGCGTTAAAACTGTCCGTAGCGCCCAGTCGGTAAACTGGCGAGATTGTGATTCGCTCAGCTGAAAATCGAGGATTACTTGGTCAAAAAGTTGATAGACTTGCTCTTCTAAAAAAGTCTCTTCCCTTGCCCAAATTTTAACGAGGCGTGGCAAGGATTCACTAAATAGGTCATGTAAAATACCGGCCAAAATGTTTGCGGTCTTTTGTTCGCGCTCTCCTTGAATTTGATCAAAGGCGAGATTTAGTAACCAACGAATGGCTGCATCAATGCGTTCGGTTTGTAAAAGTTTTTTCGCGAGATTTTGAAGTTCATCGGGTGTGAGTAAAGACCCCATAATAATGCGCGAAATATTACGGGCAAGACGGTCTTGGTTGCGGGGAATGAGGCCGGGGGTAAAGGGTAACGGGCGATCGCCGATGTAGATGGGTTTGTAGGGGCGAAATAGCATATTAATTGCTATGTCGTTGGTAAAGTAACCAATTACAGTGCCCGCCACCGGAGGTAACAACAATGTCCAAAAATTCAAAGCCCGCTTCTACCGCAATTCATGTTCGACATTTACGATTCTAAAACTTTTATTTTGGCGATCGCCCCCTTTGAGACGTAACTTACGACTGACGGAGCAGTCAGCGTAAATTTGTTATCCCCCTATCTATGGACAACCCGCGCATCAAAACCCCTTGCTTTTAGGGCATAGCTCATACTTTCCGCTTGATAACGATGGGCGTAACTACCCACATTCACAAAACTACCAAGGCGAGTCCTTTCCACGATCGCCCCGCTCACGACCGCACGCACCTCAGCCAAAAGACCGTCATTGCCCCGCACAGGCACAACCACTTGGTAGTCCAGACCGTTACCGTTGTTTGCTGTCGGAGTTTGGGGCGGAGTTGTTGGCGTGATCGGTGGTCTGAATTCAATATCAGGCGGTGCAGGGGTCGGCTGGGGAGTCGGCGTAGGGGTTGGAGTTGGAGTCGGCGTTGGAGTTGGAGTCGGCGTTGCGCCGCCGTTATCGCTGTTGAGATATGAGCCTAACCTTGCTCTGGTTGTCGGATCGGCTTCTCCTGTAACGGGTAGTCCTTCGACAAACTGAAAGGCTTTAACAGTGTCTTCGGTGGGTTCGTCGTAAACGCCTGAGGCTTGCAATCCCGTGTAGCCGCGCGATCGCAGAGCATTTTGTAAGACTGTCACCTCAAGACCTTGGTCGCCGCGTTTGAGGGTAGAACCGCTAGAGGCAGAGCCAGAGATCGGAGGAGTGGAGGGCGCTGGGCTGGCGATCGCCGTAAACTCCGTTTGTGCTAACCCCACCAAAGCCGAACAGGTGGCAGGACCAACTTCACCATCGGGATCAAGATTATTTACACGTTGAAATAAGAGTAAAGCAATTCTTGTTTGCTGACCAAAAATGCCGTCAACAGTGCCCGCATCAAAACCGTTGTCATTTAAAGTCTTTTGCAACGCTCTCACACTTTCTCCATCAGAGCCTGTGCGCATGTAAGTACAGGTCGCGGCAAGGACAGGTGAGATCGCCAATTGACCAATAACACTACCGAATAGTAGACCAACCCCTAAGACACGGCCAACAAATTTGGAATAATATCCAATGCTCAGGGGCACAAGAGAGCCATTTTGCGAAGAGCAGCGTAAAGAAGTAGAGATGATTCCGAAATTAGGCTTCATGGCAACGTCGGTTCAGGTGAAGGTCAGTAGTAAGGATAGATTTCCCGTCCGAGGAATTGCCTTAATCTTACGATGATTTATGAAGACTGCGGGATAAATGCCTCTATGGTCTTTACATTGCTATTATTTACTGTCGGCTCGACACTCACTCCATCACCGTCATTATTATTGCGTCGCCACAGTTTCTGAAGACCGTTGGCTGCAATTGTTAGGTACAACACGTCACCGGACTGGAGCTGATGATCTAGTAATCCCCAGCCATGGATATTGTGTCCGTCGGATTCGGCATAGAGGGGCACAAAATTAACGGCGATCGCCGCATCGCGAACGGTCTGGCCACAGAAAGGATGAATAGGCGTAATGCTTGTGGCAAGGGCAACCCAAAGCAAATCGTCGGTCATGCCATTACCAAGGATTCTGCCACCTAATGCTGCTGCTGCAAAGGAGTGGGTTGATAGTTCTGTGGGGGAAAGGACAAGGTCAAAGTCAAAAACTTCTTGGGCAGACTGGGCAAAATTCGCATCTTGAATTCTGACAATCACCGACAAATCATTCCGAATCGCCTTGGCGCTTAGGGCAATTTCCACATTGGTCATATCCTCGCTGGTTGCGGCAATGAGAGCTTCCGCGCGGTTGATATAGGTATCGCGCAGGCTATTTCCGACGCTGGCATCGGCAATAATGACGGGGATACCAAGGGCGCGAGCACTGCGTAAAAAACGGTTTTTATGGTTATTTTCTAAAACTACAACATCGTGACCCTGCTGGTGTAGTTGGCGGGCGATCGCCATGCCCATACCACCAAGACCACAAATAACAAAGTGATTTTGGTTTGGAATTTTTGTCGCATCCCAAAACTGTCGAATGCGGCTACCTAAAATAAAATCATTGATCAAGGCATAGCAGATACCAATTACGCCAGCTCCAACCACCATCATCATTGCCGTAAAAAGCTTGACCCAGTCCGGGGCAAGTTCCGCAACTTCCTCTTTGCCGCCAGCACCGGTAATCATACCGACAGAAAAATACAAAGCATCAACGACCGATAAATCAAAATTGACAAATACGTAAGTAAAAGTTGCCAAGCAAATCGTCACTAACAACGCCAAAATCACCAAGGTCATGGGCCGCACATGGTGTTGATATTGTCGCAAATTGGCGATCGCCTTAAAAACTTTGCGAAAAAAGGAACCACGCTTACTTTTCACCCTTGGGGGTGTGCCCAAAATCAAATGATCCCCCACCTGTAGCCGTTTACCCGTGACAACAGCAGAGACCAAATCTTCCTCTCCCCCCGCAGGCAAATAGTGAATTAACATCCGCTCAGAATTTTCCCAAAACTCACTCAAAGAATGACCTAGCCAAGGGTGATCGCGATCAATAACTTCTTCACGAATAGGCCATGTTTTTTTGTACAAATTCAATTGACCAATCGCTTTACTACCTAAAGCTGCAAACGCAAAAATTGGTGCCGCCAAAGCAGAAACACTCATCGAGACATGCTCTGGCAAAGTCTGGTCGAGGCGATCGCCGAGGGTCTGATTATAGAGGCGATTAATGATACGAATATGGGGATTTAGTACCCGAGCCTGAGTTAAGACCCCCAGATTAAGGGCATCATCATTGTGCGCTAAAACCAAGGTCTGTGCTTCACGAATACCCGCATGGATAAGCGTTGCAGCCTGACGCGGATCGCCAATCACCACCGCTTGGGAGTTTAAAGACATAGGGCGATCGCTGATACCAATCACCTCAGCCCCCTGTTGCGAAAGTAGGCGAAAAATCCTGTACCCAGTTCGCCCTAAACCACAAATAATTATTCTCGGTTGCATGATATTTCAGGCCTACATAAATTCAGAGCAAAAAAACAAAACGTCTAGGCCAAAGAAACTAGACTCGATCCTACTTCAATTGATAGTTGAAATTGCAATTAATAATTGTAATCACCCCTACACCTCAAAACATCTTCATATTTGTAAACGTAGCCACTCACATTTTAGGCTGAGAATGGCAGGAAATCATATTTATATTTTCTTAAACTTATTGTTAAATATCGTACTCCATCAAATAGAAAAAAACCGGCATTTTACATATTCGCATTTAGTAAAAACCACATTTAGCACGAGTCTTAACTTCAGTAGGATTCTATCCAAGGGAAATTTGAAATAAAACCGAATTCTATGCAAAATCGGCAAAGCCACGGAGAATCTTGTAAAAAATCGAACAATTACCCTGCTTTAATAGATAAATATTTTTAGGGGACTTAATCCGTATCTTTACTAGGTGGGGAGGGGGTTGTGCACCACTTCTCAATATGCCTAAGACCCTTTAACTTAATAAGTGTCTTCTAAAAATCACCTTAGGACAGTCACTTCCGAGTATTGTATTTCACATCATCAGGACTATGTCAGCTCTACTTAACTTGAAATATATGTCACGCCAAATTTTACTTTTTTCAGCTATCTCTCTTGTTTGTATGGGTATTGCTAGTGCACCGGTTCAGTCAGAGGAAAGCAATGATTCTAACCGCGACGGTTATCCAGAGAAAGTTGTTCCTGGAGGGACATATCTCTATTAAATCGAGTTTAATTGCCCGTTAAGCGATAGTTTGTAGGTATATTTTAATTAGAATTTCTTTCTCATTTCACTCGTTTCAAAGGCTCTTACGAATAGCAATTTTTTTGAGAGTATCAAGGTTTTTCGATATTTTAAATATTGGTAGCTTCAAGGTAAACTTATAGGTCTTTAGGGATTATCGAGAGTGGGTTTGCTAGACATAGGAGGAACGAGCATCGCTTGATTTTTTAGAATGATGCTCAAAATCATTAGGAAAGCGTATTTTTTTTCTATGAATCAAGCAATTTTTTTATCTTCACCATAAACTTTTCGGCTGGGGTTTGCCTTACTATTATTGCGCTCAAGCTTAATGCCAGTACCGAGCTGTTTGCCTATGGGTGCACTGCGTCAATCTAGTTTTAGATGCTGGGATGGTATTCCTAAGAAAGTTATTATTGGTGGTTCCTCTTAGTTTTTGGTCAAATAAAAATTCAAGATCTTGATTAAAAGCAGCTTGATAACTAAGTGACTAAATAACCTGAGTTCGGTTTAAGCATGGTCTGGAATGACGACGCGGCGAAAGGGAGAGGGAGGGATGGGGCGATTTTTTATTCAAACAATTCTAATGCGGGTGTCCGTTGATGTCCCGTATCTTCCCCTCTCCGTATCTTCCCCTCTCCGTGTCTCTGCCTCTCCGTGTCTCCCTATCCCAATGTTCCCGTGTCTTCAAGGCATTCGGATAACTCCTTAACCCGAACTGACGTTAAATGGCAACTAAATATTATTGCGTAAACCGCAGGATGCCGCATAGGCGATCGCAATGGCATCGACACTGTCATCGATGGGCATATTTTCGATATTAAAAATAGATTGCACCATTAGGGCGACTTCGCGCTTATCGGCTTTGGCATTACCGATATGGCATTTCCAACTGGATTGGTGCAAGAAAATCGGTTCGATATCTCGCTCGCGCAAACTGACCATATTTAAAATTCCGACTCCCTGTAATACACCTCCAGCTGCTTTGATTTGACGGCTAAAAAATGGCATCTCTACGGCGATCGCCTCTGGTTGAAATTCATTTAAAAGTTCGCTGTAGTCCTGTTCGATTTCGAGGAGACGGCGGGGTGTGGACAGGGCTTTATCGGTTTCGATGGTGCCAAATTCGAGGATGTCAGGAATTGTGCCGCCTGTTTCGTCGAGGACTGCCCAGCCGATAATTGCTAATCCGGGATCAATGCCGAGCCACCGCATAGTTTCAGGTATTAGAGAACAGTTATCAGTTATCAGATTTCTAGGTAGCAAGCCACCATAAAAAAATCAGATTGTGAATTTAGTAAGCTTAGCTTAGCCTAAAGTTTCCGCCGTCCCCACGTTACACCCAATTTAACAACTCATATACCATGTCCGATACCTGATAACTATTCACTGATACCTGTTTACTGATACCTGATACCTGTTTACTGTTTACAATTTTGACTAGGTAATTTTTGTGCAGAGGATTTATGGCCTTTATTTTGACATTTTTGGGGAAAGGTGGGGTTGGTTGCTCCACGGTGGCGATCGCCGCAGCGAAGAAGTTTGCTAGCGAGGGTTCGCGGGTATTATTGGTTGGTCAAGATCCTAGTCCGGCTTGGGGTTTGCCCTTGGGCATTGAGCCCAGTTTTGAGCCGCAAAACATTGGGGCTAATTTGTCGGCAGTGCAGATTATGACGACTGCAGCTCTCGAAAGTGGTTGGGAAGAGGTCAAGGTCATTGAAGCGAAATATCTGCGATCGCCAACTTTAAAAAATGTCTATGGTCAGGAGCTAGGAATTTTGCCGGGGATGGATGCAGCAGCTACCCTGAAGCAAATTTGGGATTATGACAAAAGCAATAATTACGATGTCATTATTTACGACGGCGACGGCGATCTAAATACTTTGAGACTGTTGGGGACACCGGAAATTGGTAGTTGGTATGTGCGCCGGTTTCGGGATGTGTTTAAACAGTCGGACTTCGGCCGCGCCATTTCGCCCTTTGTGCAGCCTGTTACTAGCGCCATTCTCAATGTGTCTTGGACGATGGATACTTTCGGAGATGAACCCACCAATGAAGCCAACCAAATTCTCGATGAAGGCAAAAAGGCGATCGCCAACCCCACAAAATTTGCCGCTTATTTAGTAACGGATGGTAGTGCTGCGTCTATCGCGAAAGCAAAATATCTTTGGGGCAGTGCCCAACAAGTCAATGTCACCATCGGCGGTGTCATGCTCAATCAGAGTGATAGTACTGAGGCTCTCGGTGATAATTTTGCACCTTTATCCATGAGTGCTTTACCCAGTGTCAATGAAGGAGATTGGGAAACCTTGCAAAGTAGTTTGCCAGACTTTAAACAGGCGATCGCCGCCCCAAAGCCATTAATTATTGATAGCGCTGCCCGCCAAGTAAAAGTCTTTTTACCCACCTTCGATAAAAAGCAGGTGAAGCTCACTCAGTACGGCACAGAAATTACCATCGAAGCCGGCGATCAACGCCGCAATATTTTATTGCCACCCCCCCTCAAAGGTGCTCCCGTTAAAGGCGCAAAATTCCAAGAACAATATCTGATTATTTCCCTGTAAATATGCATTCCTGTAGGGGCGGTTCGCGAACCGCCCCTACCGATTGAACCATACTCAAATGTCACGATTTAGTGGGACGATCAACTTTTCGAGAGACAGCACAAAGCCTACGAATTCCCTCAAAATCAAGAAAAAACTTAAGAAAAAGTAAAAAATATCCAAGGAAGCTAGATTTATGTCAAAACTGCCGCGAAATAGGTGGTTTAACCTATGAAGTTAGTCTTCGTTTCGTTACCATAATTAAACCTGAGGCATCCAACGGGGGATGGGTAAGGCGATCGCCGCATTTTGCAGAGACGAGCAAAGGGCGGTACGAGCCAAGATCGTGATTAGCCCTAGCCTAGAGAGCGCCTCAACTTCGATTCTGTTCGTCATCTAGAGGAATCTTTATTGTGGGAAAAACGCTTTGGCGCGATCACCTAGAACCTAACAGCAAGGGTTTAACAACGGTGGGAAATTCACCGACTGTCTATCAAGCGCGCCAACAAATTTCTCAACCGGAATGGCAACGGTTTCTCTCGGCCTCGGCTTCGACGGAACAGGGCAAAATTTTTAGTGAAGTTCTACCGATTCAGCCTGTAGATCTGCTGCGGGTACTCCAAGGTATTGGGCGCAAAGTTAATGTGCGCCTCAACCATTTTTATTGGGAGCAGCAGCTCCAGCACCGCGCGATTTTGAGTTTAGGTGTTTTGCGGGAGTTGGTATTAGAAGGCGATCACCGTTTTGAGATAGCTCAAGAATTCATCGAGCAATGTCAGCGGAATATTGGCCTGACTTCAGATATCGCAATTCCTTATTTTGATTGTGGGTTTACCTTTTTCGCAAACCAACAAAATTCACCGTTTCCAGCAGCTCAGATTTCCATTCCCCGCATCCAAATTTTTCAATCAGCACGTCAATATTTTCTTGTCGTCAATGGCGATCGCCGCGATCAACGTCGCCTGCCACGCCTCGCCAAACAAATTAAACAATTTATCGAAACCCTCCCCTGCCTAAAAATTGCGGGAGAAAAAGCGAGCCAAGTGATTATGCATAGCTCCTCCCACAGTTTTGTAGAAGGCGTAAAAAATGCACTAGAACTAATTGATCAAGGCAAACTCAGCAAAGTAGTGCTCGCCCATGCCCTCGATGTGACGGCAGAGCAACCCTTCGATATCGTCAATGCCCTCGATAATCTCCGCGATCGCCACCCGGATTGTTGTGTATTTTCGCGACGCAATCTCCGGGGAGATACCTTTATCGGCGCAAGTCCCGAACGATTGCTAGCCATTCAAAAAGGCAAATTATTGACCGATGCTTTGGCGGGTTCTGCACCACGGGGGAAAACCGATAATGCGGATTATGCTTTTGCCCAAAGTTTATTGAACAGTGAGAAAGAACGTAGAGAGCACCAAGCCGTTGCGAATTTTCTTATTGAACAATTACAAGACTTGAACTTGCAGCCAAAAGTGGGACACCGCACCCTTTTAAAACTTTCAAATATTCAGCACCTCTGGACACCGATTAGCGCTGAACTCCCCGACAATATTCATCCCCTCGCAATTGTCGCAAAATTACACCCAACTCCCGCCGTTGCTGGGGTTCCAAGGGCGATCGCCTGCGACCATATCCGCCAAGCAGAACCCTTTGATCGTAATCTTTATGCCGCTCCCATCGGCTGGCTCGACTCCCAAGGCAATGCGGAATTTATCGTCGCCATTCGGTCAGCGCTAATCCGAGGTAAACACGCCAGATTGTACGGTGGGGCAGGCATTGTGGCGGGTTCCCAGCCAGAGCGAGAATATGCGGAAGTGCAGCTTAAATTGACTTCGCTACTCAATGCCTTAACTTGATAGCAATAGTTATTGCGAAACCTACCGAAACCCCTGACCCTCTGAGAGCACCTTCCCCAAGGAAGGACATAAAGCATATACACAATGACCATGTCAGCTGGTGCTAAAGCCACCTTTTTTAATGCTACGAAGAATTTTATCGTTAAGATTTTGGCTGACAAAAATCAAATCACATTGAATGAGCTGCACACCTTTGCGGATCGGGCTATAGAAATCCAAAAATTTGTAATCAAATTCAGCAAAAAGCGTTAAATACTCATGCAATTGCGGCTGATTTTCGTAGCTTTTACTAACTAATAATTCTAGATAAATTAAATCAATAGCTTGTTTTTGGAGCATATTTTTTGCCCCTCTCAATGCGGCTAATTCATGGCCTTGCAAGTCGAGCTTCAGGATATCGATATGGTGAATTAAATGCTCTGCGCAAAAGTCATCGATAGAGACACTTTTTACTTCTAGGTTGTCTTTGCTCTGCAGGCGATCGCCCCAACAAACTTTCCCTTCATCGGCGATCGGCAGAACAGAATTTGTTGCAGCATCGGAGTTGACATGAAGACTCAATCTTCCTGAAGTTTCAGATACTGCAACATTCTGCGGAAAAACACGTTTATCTTTCTGATGTTTTGTTTGTAATTTTTGGAAAGAATCGGGGAATGGTTCAAAGGAATAAATTTTGCTCTTTGGGAAAAAGCGGCGGTATTGTTTTGCAGTTTGACCGACGTGAGCGCCAATATCAAAAATGGTCGGTTCCCGCAGGGTAATTAGTTTTTTCTGGGATTTGAAAGCGCTTTTGTCGGTGAAGTAGCGCGCTAAAAAAATCAGGGATGAAACAACCGGAATCTCAAAAATATTCACAACGTAATTCTGTACTGACACAAATTTCATCACACAAAAATCCTTCCTTGGGGAAGGTGCCCGGAGGGCGGAAGGGGTTTCAGTAGGCAACACGACCCACCGAAACCCACCCCTTAGTCCCCTCCCAAGAGGGGAAATAATTATTTCGAGACGGCTTTACCTACCAGCCAATTAATCACGCCGCCTTTGTAGGGCTTACAAATTTTGGCGATCGCCTCCCTAGAAAACTCCCCTTCCCGAAAACTAATGATATTGCCATAGAGAGCATTTTCAAGAAACATCTCATCGGGCGTGAGGATTTGGGTTTGGAGATCAAAGATTTTCGGGGTAGCTTCGTGGGCATAGTCGATCAAAATGCTGAAGCCATAACCACAATTTTTCAAGGTTTCGAGGCAGATCATTGTGCCCTCTAGAAATGACTCCGACCAGCCTTTGCCGCCCTCACAACGGGGACTGCCGCCACCGTATTCAAACATCAGGATTTGGGGGAGCTGCTCAAGGGCGATCGCCGGCAGTTGCTTCATCACGACAGGTTCCCAACCTTCAATATCGAGCTTGAGACACGTCAAATTTTCAATATTTGTATCACTCAGAAATGTTGGCAAATCGAGGGCTTTCACTTCCTTTGTGTCGGGAGAGGAGCCAAACCACGCGGGTTCGAGGGAGTTAAAGTTTTCATTGGCCATGCTCGCAAAGTTACCCATATATAGAGTCTGGGTGCCATTTTTGTCAGACAGACAGGCTTCGACGAGTTTGATGGGTTGGCGATCGCACAATTTTTCGAGCTTTTTCACTGGGGAAGGTTCGACGGCGATCGTTTGAAAACCGAGCTTGGCAAAGAGTTCGCAGTAGAAGGCAAAAGTGCCGACCCCAACATCCACGCAAACCCCTTTTCGGTCGGGATCTATCTCCGGCAAAATCTCCTTCAGGAGCGCCTGACAACAACTTTCGACTTGCATAGATGTAATTTTGCTATCCCGATGTGGACAGCTTGCCATGTTTTTCGAGCACGAACATTGTAGGGGATGATGTTATTTCAGATTGTCACGCGACTAAAATTGGATGCTTGAGTTTCTGTGATGCATACAAAAGCGAAGCTTTTAAGTCATCGGCTTCGAGATCAGGGATTTCCTCTAAAATTTCTTCTGCATTAAGACCTGCGACAAACAAATCTAGTACGTCTGACACCCGAATTCGCATCCCCCGAATACAGGGACGACCACCACACTGCTTTGGGTTTATCGTGATTCTTTCAAGCAAGGCTGACATACAAATATCTGAATACTTTTCTTTTAATTATGAGTGATTTATCGCAATTAATACTTTGGCGATCGCGACATGGACAACTTGCCGTGTTTTTCAAGTAAAAATATTGCGAAAGAAAGTATGATTTTCTAGTCAAAAAATCTTTTTTGCAAACAACAATATAAAGATAAAAAATTCATTTAAAACTTATATTTTTAGTTAATCCTATCACCGCGTTTTCCAATCACGAATAATTTCTTTTTTGTTAAGCATAGAAAAAGCCCACTCACGTCCTCTTTTTTCTTTTCTAAAAAGTTTTAAATCAACTAACTCGTTCAAAGTCCTTGCAGCAGTATTATAAGAGCAACTTAGATTTTCTTTGACTTCATTAGTGGTGAAGTAACTCACTACACCATTCTTTGCGACTTGTAACAAAATGCGTTGTCTATGATTTAATTGCTTATACAAACCTGATTCCCAAAGCCACTGATTAAAAGCATCCATATTTTCAAGATGTTTTTCATAGGTTAATCTAAATTTCTTAACTGCCCGGATAACGACATCACACTGATAATTTATAAAATAAGTTAAATCCATATTATCTGTTTCCGTATATAAGTAACTTTTTGCATACTGAACAGGAGCTTTTTTCAACAGTGAACTGATGGCAATATATCGGAATGCTGCGAATTTATTTTTAAATAAATACCAATAAAAAATAGATCTTGCGACTCTGCCATTACCATCATAGAAAGGGTGTTCATAGCCAATCGCAAAGTGTAATGTAATTGCTTTAATTAAAGGATGCAAGAAATCATTACTATCGATTTCATGATGTTGAATATTTGCCCACTCTGACAATCTCTCCAATCTATTTTTTAATCCCTGTGATGATGGTGGAGTATATACGGTATCGCCTATTTCATTGACTATTTCTACGTCATCGGTATCACGAATCATACCAGGATAATACTTATCATCTTGAATTCCTTGGACACCGGAAATGTGAAGTTCCTTAATTAAATCTAATGAGAGATCTTCATCTCGATGCTCCCATGCAAACTTCATCATGCAAAAATTGCCGATAATCATTTTCTCATCGGGAGTTCTCGGCTTTCTTTGCTGTTTTAAAAGTTTTTTGGCAACTCGTGTTGTTGTTGCAGCTCCCTCTAGTTGGCTACTCCCAATGGCTTCGTCTTCGATCAAGTCATTGATTAAATATTCAAAACTTTTTTGTTCGCCTATTTTACTGCACATTAATTCCAGTGCAGTATTAGTCGTATACCTATCTACTTGAGAGCAAGCTTTTTGAATAGTGTGGGTAAGAAAGAATTGACATTCTACTGGAGGTGAGCCAAGAGACACAACTGGCTGAAGCTGGTTTTGTCGCGCTCTTTTAACGAACTGCCAGACTAATTTGGCATCAACAGATTTATCAACCCTGTACTGAAGCTCATCAAATGATAAATATCTACCTTTAGAATCAACTGGAGAACTTAATTCTAGATATTGTTCAAACTTATCTGGCGATTCCTGCAAAAGCTTTTGCAATAGCTGTTGCCGTTCTCTTACAGAGGGAGGAGCTGTAATTTTCATAAGAATGCTTCTCCATGGATTTAACAATTTCAGTGATCATAGCTTAATCCTAGAGCTTTATCTCAATTTTTGATATTTTTGAGATTAAGAGATACGAATTTTTCAGAACAATAAATCCTACTAAATGGAATCTAGTCGTAACAGAGTATAGAGGCAATTATGAATCGACACCGATGGGCAACATGCAGATGGGCACAGAAATTGTGAGCCGCATTAGCCAAAACCCCACCCTAAAAAGCCGCGTCATTAATGCCCTAAAAGAAGCCTCCGTCGCCGCATTCGAGGCAGCTATTTCCCATCCTGTCGCCTCCATTGTCATTGCTGGAACTCAAGGATTTATCGAAGCTGAATGATGGTTCGTTGGGATGGGTGGCGATCGCCCTTTAGACTTTGAGAAAAAATTCCCTAGGCTTTCATTTGCTGCTTTTTCTCTTTTTTCAGATCCCTTGTCGCTGCCGCTGCGAGATCCGCATCCATTAACGTTTGACCTGTAGCAGCAAGATAAACATCATCCAAGCTGGGACGAGACTGACTCAAGCTAAAGATCGGCAAATTTGCACCTTGGATTGTTTGTTCAATGGCACTGAGATGATTGCCTTGACTGCTTACTACCAAATTAAGAGAGTTTCCTTGGGAGCTATTCACAATTACAGACTCGACAAACGCTAATTTTTTGACGATATCTGTCGCTTTTTGGGCATCTTCATTGGACGTAAATTCTTGAATTCTGAGGGTAACGCGATCGCCGCCGACTTTATCCTTTAGCTCATTCGGAGTCCCCGCCGCAATCACCTTCCCCTGATCGACGATAGCGAGATTATCCGCAAGGGCATCAATTTCTTCGAGATAGTGACTCGTAATAATTACCGTTGTGCCAGCAGCCCGTAACTGCCTTAAAAAATCCCAAACAATCACACGGCTTTCAATATCGAGACCCACAGTCGGCTCGTCTAGCACTAAAACATCCGGTTGGTGGAGCAGACCCGCAGCTAAATCTAGACGTTTGCGCAAACCACCCGAATAGGTTCCAGTTTTTTGGTCGCCATAATCCACTAAACCTAAAGCTTCCAGTAACTGCTCTACCCGTTGGGGAATAAATTTTTTTGGTAAATGATAAAGTGCGGCTTGGAGATTGAGGAGTTCCCGCCCCGTTAAAATTTTGTCGATCGCCACTTCCTGCGCCACATAGCCCAGACGTTGCCGTACAGCTTTTGGTTTATCTAGCGCCGAAATACCACAAACTTCGATCTTGCCCGCATCCGGTCGCGCCAAGGTACAAAGACAGCGAATAGTCGTCGTTTTACCCGCACCATTTGGACCGAGCAACCCAAAAATTGTGCCACGCTCAACTTCAAAGGAAACGTCCTTGACAGCAAGGTTGGTGCCGTAGCTTTTCTGAAGATTTTGAATGGCAACTGCAACGGTCATGGTAATTTTATGTCCCTTAAAGTCTTAAAATGCTCGGTTAAATATTTTATCGAATTCCCTACAAATCATGCTTTTCACAAACGCGATCGCCGATAAATTGCACTAAAGGTTTAAAAACAGGAATCAAGTCGGCACGGCTGGCGGTAAGGGAAGGAAAGGGTCTACTGCCATAATCTTTGCCCACTTCCAACGGAAAAATATCTTGGGGTTCAAGGGTGGCGATCGCCCCACCAGCAGCCTGCACAATAGCCCAAACAGCAGCGATATCCCAAATTTTCGGCGTTGCCTCGACACCACCAAGAGCAGCCCCCATGGCAACAATGAGAATGTTGTAGCTTGCCACGCCCATCAGCCGAATCTTACAGGGAAAAGACCGTCGAGCCGCCACATCAGTACTGCGGGCACAGAGGTTGAAAATATGGTTCAAGCTTGGGTCATCAGAACTTGTATGAATCGCTTCGCCGTTACAGTAAGCGCCCCTTGGCCCCGTTAAACCAGAATCACCGTACCAATAACCATGAAAAGATTGGCGAATCACCGGAAAATGAACATACCCGAACACTGGCGTGCCCTGATATAAAAGCCCCATGGAAATGCCCCAGATAGGAATACCCCGCGTAAAATTTGTTGTCCCATCAATCGGATCAATGACCCAACACCAATCATTCCCCGGAAAAATATGTTTTGTTTCTTCACTCAGGACACCATGCTCTGGAAAAGTAGCGGCGATCGCCTGACGAATCTCCACATCAGACCATTTATCCGCCTCCGTGACCAAGCTGCCATCATCCTTGCGCACCGCCTGCAATTTTCCGAATTTTCCTAATAACTCATCGCCAATCCGGTGACTTGTTTGAGAAGCAAAAGCAAGCACATCATCCCAGAACGAATTATTAGTCATAAACTCTCAAAAATCAGCTCGTAATTAATAGTTGGCGATCGCCTTTAGCCTAACAGTATCGTGCTAGAGAAACAACTTATCGATAGATGTGATACATCACCCCAAACAGCCAGCATGCATGGTTTGTCCCCTATAGGCACATTGTTTTCATTGCCCTAAAATTAAAACCTATAAAAATAGAACCTTCAGTAGAGAAATCGCCGCCGACGACATATTATGGCTACTCCCTGTAACTCTGAACTTGCCCAAGCTCCTTTCCAAACCTATCGAGATCCGAAAACAGGCGAGTGGCAACTTGAAACGCCTCAGGACACGCCAGAACAGACAGGAAAGGTTATCCCATTTCGCCCCATCACTAAATCCCTTACGAAAGCCAAGCAAATCATCGAAAAACAAAACAAAATCGGATAGGACGAGCTACCGTTTAGGCTTTTTCAGATAGCTTGATGCCACCGATCGCCAATAAACTTTTGTCTCGCTCGCTTTCACTGCTGCGGGCAATTGAAATAACTGGCTTAAATAAGTATTTGACTTACCTTCTTTGATTCTAAATCGCGGTTCACTCTTTATAAAGCCCTGAAATTCACCATACAGATTATGCAGTTTGTCTACTACCTCTTGATCTAGATCCACTAATTTGCTGTTCCGAGTCCGCTTAGCCGGAAATTTAGATATCAGAGAACTAGGTAAACCGGAAAATTCAAAAATTTCCTCCAAATAGTCCCAGATATAACTGTAATGAATAAATAAATAAAACTGGATAGTGTCTATCTATGTACGACCAGTTTTGATAATGTCTCTCAAAACCGAATAAATCTTTGCCATAACCAGCGTAATCTTCAAGGGATGTCTCCGGTGACATCAGTTCTAGTGTCGCTTCTTTATCCGGTGATATTTTCCGAGAATGTGCATGGTGGTAGCCTCGGCGAAAGAGTGAAACAGTAGCTTCAATAGGATCACCAAAAATATAAATAGCCTTTAAGTTCGGACTGAGAACAAGGGGCGGCTCAACCAAATGCTTTAAACCATCACCGTTATGTCGGCAGTTAATCAATTTATGTTGATTAAAAAAATTCATAAAAAAGGAAGTACCCACACCACCGAAAGAGACAATCAGTAGCTCTAAATTTTGAAGAACAACACAATGATTTTGAGGGGAATAGTTTTGCATATATTCAAACAACTACTGACTATACTTGCGGTACTCGATTTTTAAATACATTCGCCATATTAGTACAAGTTTATAAATCTGTAACTTTAGAGGACGGGGGCATCACACACTTCTATGCCACCTAAATTACGGTTTTGACTCGCACTTCACTAAATGGTAATTGAATTTTGACGTACGGCAAAGGCTATTGTTTGTTTGACTCAATCTTTCTGTACTAAGGTTAATGACTTTCTCTCCTGTCTTAATTTGGAAAAAATGCTCGAACAATTTATTTAATCTGAAAGATGCATGACCACATATTTTTGGGCTTTCTCCTAGGCAGATATGGGACGATCGCCGCCTGAAGACACTTGACGGGAAAATCCCAATAACTATTAAAAATCCCTCTCTAGCCTGAGCTTAGGAGGGATTGAGTTTAATGATTAAAAAATCAGTGTTGTTGCAGATGATCTGCTGCCACGAATCCTAAACGGCTTCAAGGTCTTTTTCGCCAGTTCGAATACGGATAATTTCATCAACGGGAGAAACAAAGATTTTGCCGTCGCCAATTTCGCCAGTACGGGCTGCCGCAACAATTTTGTCTACAACGCTCTCGACTTGATCGTCATCAATTACGATTTCAAGCTTAAGTTTTTGGAGAAACTCAACGGTGTACTCAGAGCCACGGTAGCGTTCTGTTTGACCTTTTTGGCGACCAAAGCCACGTACTTCCGATACGGTCATGCCAACGATGCCGGCATTAACGAGGGCAATTTTTACTTCGTCGAGCTTAAAGGGGCGAATAATAGCTTCTACTTTTTTCATTAAGATGACTCCTCTCTTGTGTTCGAGATTCTAGATGATTGATGTGAAATAAACAGGATTAAATTCACTTTCCGCCTTGTTTTAGCATCGCTTCGGCAGCGATATAGTCAAATCCAAGACAATTGTACCGTCTATTTTTTCTGCTCTGGATACTTTGGCCCATTCTTTAGCCATTTTTCGAGAATTGCGGGCAAGGGTCTACGTTGCCTGGTTTGGGGAGATATTGCTACATGTTTTGTTATGGCGATCGCCACGGGTTTTGAGGGGGATTGGTCGGCGATCGCTAGCAAGATTTGATATCTCACCATAAATTGACTGGGTGCATCCGATACGGGAAAAAGTTCAATAATAAGGCGATCGTCCCAGTGGACAGGACGGAGAAAATCGATTTCTGCATGAATAATAGGAAGGGCAAATTCTTTGGCTTCTAACAAATGCTGCCAATTTAAGCCCACTTCACTGAGGCAATGTTCATAGGCTTCGTGGCACAGGTTAAGAAGACTGGCGAAATAGATCACCCCCGCAGCATCGGTATCTGCCAAATGGACGGTACGGTGGTAGGAGTAACCCATGTAACCTCTCAGGGGAAAAGTCTGTGGGACAATGAATAAAGCTGGTTGCGCAAAAACGCCGATATGACATCGACAAGTCCCTACAAAAGTAAACTCTTTAATTTCCTCAATCGTCAATCGATTCAGTGGAATACCCGCCTGTCAAAGGCTGCTCGCCGTCTCAAAATTACAGTGGAGTGGGGGGCGCAGATTGCGGTTTATCCGCTGTATTTACTGGTGCAAAGTAGTCGTGTTGCTACAAGACAACTTGCTGCTGCCCGCTCGCAACAACAGCAGCATCGACAGCCGGCGATCGCCCCAGTTGCCGCGACCATCGTCCCAGGGGATATGACTGAGGAAATTCTCACCCTAAATGCCCCCAATGGCACTACAGCCGTTGAGTTACAAGGCTTAGCCTGTGAGCTTACCTCCCAGAAAATCTTTTTTGTTGATCGGCACAATCAGCTCATTGCCCCCGACCAGTCCCAAGACTCCATTCAAAAACAAATCAGTCTTCATCTAAGTAATTTCAATTATCAAAAACGCCGTCAGCGCCAAGCCTCCCTTATTCCTCAAAAACCGACAATCCTACCGCCCGTCCAACCCCATAACCCCACTCTATTTGCCCCCGTCCGTTGGCTATTGCAGGGCATTAGCTGGCTAGAACAAAGTCCCGTGGCGATCGCCCTCGATCTTTTCGGCGAATCCAACTGGCGCACCGCCATTATTCCCCTAGAAATCTATTCCCCCAAATTATTACCGCCATTACCTCTAGAGCCGATCCTAAATCCCCTTGATGATCGGGTCGCCGCTATTGAGGCAAAGCTCTTAAAGCCAGCTTCCGAGACCGCCACAGAACCCGGATTGCCGCCTTTAAAACGCTTTTTTCAAAAATTTCTGCCGCAATCTCCCAATCCAGATCACCCCCAACCGATAGGCTCCTCCTCTAAAGCAGATAAAACCCCCATAAATCAAAAAGCATGGCTCACTTGGACAGATTTATTTCAGCCTAAACCTCACAACCCACCTCCTCTCACACCGAAAGCTCCACTCAATCAGGCGATCGCCCCCACACCAACACGAACGACCGATCTCACCCCCTTTATTGCGCCAAATACAGAACTAACCAAACTCGAACCAAAAGAGCAATCCCTCGTCCCTAACCCCCAAGACCCAGGACAAAATAGTGAATTCACCATCACTATCATTTCTGACCCGCAACAAAATACCGACTTAGCACCAGCTGTCGGCGATCGCCCAGCCACCGACATCGAAGCAAAACCCGAATGGATCGAAACAGAAGCCCTCAGCGTAGGATATGACCAACATTTCCTCGAAAAAATCCTCAAAAAAGTCGATCAAATTATGGCTTGGGTCGAACAAACCATCTCTAAAATCTGGTCAAAATTGCATTAAATCTTGCCAATGTCCCCGACAGCACCTTCCTCTAATCTTTCTTCCGTTGAAACACGCCTCGTCAAAGGAGAAGGAATTATAATTACGGACTTTTTACCTCCAGAAAAATATTATGAAATTCTAGACTTTGCCCTAACAAACCAAAACCAATTCAAAGCCTCTTCCACCGTCACCCAAGAATCAAACTATCGACAATCACTCGTCACTTTCTCCCATGATTTCCCCCTGATCTACGAATCAATGAAAGTGGCAATTTTGAAACATTTCCCTCGAATTTGCCATCACTTGCGGCGCTCTTATTTCCCCATTAGCCAAATCGAAATGCAGATGACAGCCCATAACCACAACAATTTCTACAAACTCCACAATGACTCCGGTAGCGAAGATACCCACACCAGAGAACTAACCTACGTTTACTATTTTTATAGAGAACCACAAGCCTTTAGCGGTGGTGAGCTATGGCTGTATGACACCACATTAAAAGGGAAACAACCCCTATCCCAATCTGAGTTTCAAACAATTCAGCCGCAAAATAATAGCATCGTATTTTTTAATAGCGATTGTCAGCATGAAGTACGGCCAGTAAGTTGTCCTTCTGAACAATTTTCCGATAGTCGATTTACGATAAACGGTTGGCTACGGCGCTCATAAAAAATCTCCTAAACAGCGCAAAACATATTAGGAGAAAATCAAGTGATTATATTTAGTTAGAGGGATTAGAGCACCCGTAAAATACTGGGTACGTCTTTAATAGCTTCTAAACCTTTAATTTCATTGAGAGCTTCACGGAAATTCGCTTCGTAAACATCATGGGTGACAACGACAATTTCAGCGCAGTCGTCTTGTAAGCCAATTTGTACAACTGACTCCAAACTCACTTGATGATTGCCGAAACGTGTCCCAAGATCACCGATTACGCCGGGTAAATCCTGGGAGAGAAAACGGGCATAGAAGCGAGTTTTAAGGGTATCGATGGAGAGGATCGGACTGTAATGTTCGTGGCTACAGCCGAGTAGAGGATTTAAGGTTTTTTCTGATTGGTTCCGTACGGTGGTGTCGGAATGCAATAAACCGACAACATGGACAATGTCGGATACGACAGCGCTAGCGGTTGCTCCGGCTCCGGCTCCGGGACCATAGAGCATCACTTCTCCAAGGGGGCTACCTTCGACGAGGATGGCGTTAAATACACCGTTCACGCTGGCGAGGGGATGTTCTTCGGGTACAAGGGTTGGATGGACGCGTAGTTGGAGGGCTTCTTCTTCGATGTCGGGTCGCTCGGCGATCGCCAGCAGTTTAATCACAAAGCCTAGCTTTGCCGCAAAACTAATATCAGCAGCACTCACAGTCCTAATGCCTTCACAGTACACATCTTCCCGTCGGATGCGTCCCCCAAAAGCAAGGGAGGCTAAAATGGCAATTTTATCTGCTGCATCACCACCATCAACATCTGCCGTTGGATCGGCTTCGGCATAACCCAAGTCCTGAGCCTCTTTGAGTACATCAGCAAAATCTGCGCCATGCTGAGCCATCTGGGTCAAAATGTAGTTTGTTGTGCCATTAATAATGCCAATCACGCGGCTAATACGATTGACACCGAGGGATTGCTTGAGGGGTTTAATAATGGGGATGCCACCACCGACTGCGGCTTCTAACAGAACATAAACGCCCGCTTGGTTGGCTGCTTTAAAAATTTCTTCGCCATGTTTGGCAATCACTGCCTTGTTGGCCGTAACAATGTGTTTGCCATTGGCGATCGCCTCTAGGATGAGAGTTCGGCAAGGCTCGATCCCCCCTAGTAGCTCCACCACAATATCCACCTCTGGATCCGCCACAATCGCCTTGAGATCCGTGGTGAGACAGCCCTCTGGCAGGTCAACTTTACGAGGCTTATCAAGGGATCGCACCCCAGCTTTCTTGAGGATGACTTCACCGAGCAGTGGATGACGACCCTGAGGCGTAAGCAAAATTTCTGCCGTCCCTGTCCCAACTGTTCCTAAGCCTAATAAACCGATTCCGATAGCCACAATATTTCTCTAGCGCAACATCAATAAGATGTGTTTATTATCACCTATTAGCTGATCCACTGGAACCAGTAAGCGATTACTTTACTTGAGTCAGTTGCAAACTATAGGGGTAAAAGCGACTTTCTTGGCGAGAACCAACCCAAACGTCATATTCTCCGGCCTTCCATTCCCCGGCAATGACGGGATCTTGATCCGAAGAATCATCATTACACCAAGTACCACCAGGGCCACGCACCGCCAAAACCGTATCACCATCACTCTCTACAGCCAGCTTTAAATAATTAAAATGTGTGGCGAGTTTAATGCGATGGTCAGCTCGCTGATCAATAAATCCCAAACAAGCTCCCGTCGGGGACTGCCGAACCCCTAAACGCTCCCTTGCCGCCATATCACCGCCACTAACTCCCCGCAGAATATACGGATCAGGGCGAAATCCAGACCGGAGCGTCACACTTTCAAAGACTGATTGTTTCGGGGCACGTTGGGCAGCAGCTGGGGCGATCGCCACTCCAAGACCCAAAACTCCCAATACTGTTGCTACAAATATCCGTCGCATCACAAATTCCTTCAGACCTGTACCACGATGAAAGACGAAAACCAATCATTACGGTTCCATTGAGGTTACCGCTAATCCAGATTTACCCTAACGAGACAAC
This sequence comes from [Limnothrix rosea] IAM M-220, assembly GCF_001904615.1. Taxonomy (NCBI): domain Bacteria; kingdom Bacillati; phylum Cyanobacteriota; class Cyanophyceae; order Chroococcales; family Geminocystaceae; genus Picosynechococcus; species [Limnothrix rosea] IAM M-220. The sequence continues at coordinate 62,990 of NZ_MRBY01000012.1, read as the reverse complement.
ATCACTAAAATCCCCTGCTGACCCAGCAAAACTTCCCGCAACAAAGTGACGATACCAACCCAGATTACAGGGGAAATATCGATACCACCTAAAGGAGGCACCAATTTTCTGGTGGGGGCAAGGAGGGGCTCCGTTGGGAACGCAATCAAACTCAAAGGAAACTTCGTCAATTCAGCCTGGGGATACCAAGTCAGCACAATGCGGAAAATGAAGAGTAAAGTCATTACTCCCAAAAGCAAATTTAAAGTAATCGTGCTGGCCAACAACCAAGTCATGAAACAATCCTCGCAAACATTTCGATAAAAATATTCCTTATCCTAACTTTTTTGGCATCAGGACTTGATCGATCTTTCTCATTCAAGAGCAGCGAAAGAAAAACCAGAAAACCTACATCATATGCTGCTGAATAAAATTAGTATCAACATCTGCCTCCAAAAAAACAGGATGATTTAAAATCTTTTGATGAAAACTAATGGTGGTCGAAACCCCTGTAATGGCACATTCTCGTAGGGCACGTCTCATGCGACGAATGGCAGTATCTCGATCGGGTCCCCAAACGATCAACTTACCAATTAAAGAATCATAGTAAGGGGAAATCTCGTAGTCAGTATAGACGTGGGAATCCATCCGCACACCGGGGCCACCGGGGGGAAGATAGCCACTAATTTTGCCGGGTGTCGGTCGGAAATCATGGTCTGGATCCTCGGCATTAATCCGACATTCGATGGCATGACCGCGCAGCTCAATATCTTTCTGGCCATAGCTGAGGCGATCGCCCTGGGCTGCTTTAATCTGTTCAGCAATCAAATCTAGTCCAGTGATCATCTCCGTCACAGGGTGCTCCACCTGAATACGGGTATTCATCTCCATAAAGTAGAAATCACCATTTTTATCGACAAGAAATTCCACTGTGCCAGCACCCACATAATCAATGGATTTAGCAGCCTTAACCGCAGCCTCCCCCATACGCTTCCGGAGTTTGGGGGTCAAAATAGCACTGGGAGCTTCTTCAAGAAGTTTTTGATGACGACGTTGAATCGAACAGTCCCGCTCCCCTAGGTGCACCACATTGCCATATTGATCCGCAATAATCTGAAATTCGATGTGGCGGGGACGTTCAATAAATTTTTCGATATAGACACCACCATTACCAAAGGCCGCTTCTGCTTCGCCCTTAGCTGAACGGTATAGACGCGGCAGTTCCTCTGGGTTCTGGACAAAACGCATACCACGACCGCCACCACCTGCCGTTGCTTTAATCATCACGGGGTAGCCCATTTTGCCAGCAATTTCTAAGGCTTGCTCTTCTGTCGGGACAAGACCGGGACTACCGGGAACCGTCGGCACTTTTGCCTGCTGCATAGTTTTTTTTGCCGTAGACTTATCGCCCATGGCAATCATTGCCTCTGGGGCGGGGCCGATAAAGGTAATTTGGTGGTCGGCACAAATTTCGGCAAATTTGGCATTTTCCGCGAGAAAACCATAGCCGGGATGAATCGCATCGGCGTGACTACTGAGAGCCGCGGCAATAATATTAGGGATGTTTAGATAGCTTTTGCTGCTCTGGGGCGGGCCAATACAAATACTCTCATCGGCAAGCTGTACGTGGAGAGCGTGGCGGTCTACGGTGGAGTGAACTGCAACTGTTTTGATGCCGAGTTCCTGGCAGGTATGAATAATCCGTAGCGCGACTTCTCCGCGATTGGCGATGAGAATTTTTGAAAATTGCATGGTGGTTTATTGGCGTTTGCTTCCCAAAAACGGTCGATGGGTAGCCAACATTATCATGGCAAGGGGTCACGCTCGGCAAGCGGGTTTCGGTTGGGGGCGATCGCCCTGTGAAGACTAAAAACCTTGAGTAGCAGCGGTTTGACTCCCGCTTTAGTAAAGACCACGGCGGAATTCATCTGTGCCTTCATCTTTTTGGTAGGGAGATGGCGGGCGGTCTGTGCTCCAGGCCCACCAAATTGTTTCGCACTCACATTCGTAAAATTCCTGCCAACGGCGGCGATGTAGAGCATCCGTGACGGGGGCATAGCGGTTTAGCCAAGCGCGTTTTGCCTTTAGTGGTGTCTTGCCACAGGTGGGACAGCAAAAGCTCATGGCATGGGTCGCGTTCTGGATCCATTCGGGAGGGTAGGGGCTGAAGGCATCCATAGAAAGTCTGGCAGTTTTTGTTTGGATTTTTTGATTATGTCTATGGTAGCGGTTGCCTTGGCGATCGCCTTTTCGAGACTAGAAATTTTTGTCTCGTTTTGCCGACGTTATGAAAACAAACTCCGCAAAAAAAATAGAGACGTTTCGTAAAACGCCCCTGCAAAAGCTAAATTTAGTTTTTCTGTCGTGATGAAATGCGTTAGAAAATAGTGCTACCCAAAGCACCGCCAACGGCTTGCAATAAGAAAATGGCCACAATCGGAGATAGATCAATACCACCGAGGGGCGGAATAAACGAACGGAAAAAGTTTAGGTAGGGGTCGGTGACGGGCGCCAAAAAACCCATAACTTGCATCGCCCAGTCGGCAGTCTGAAACCAGCTCAGTAAAATTCTCACAATGAGGAGAATGATATAAATTTGGACAAAGTTGCCAATACTGTCCTGTAACAATTGTGCGCCGTCCATAAGTTGTTATAACCGCTCGAAAAGATTTACTTAGATTTGATTCTAACTGATTATTCACCGAGCATCAGTTCGGTTATTAGGAATTGCTGTGTTCTTGGCCGTTAGTGGAATGAATTACGGACATTTGTTGACGAACATCGTCGATCGCCCCATTCAGTTGGGCAATTTTATTTTCTAGGCTACGGCGGGCAACTTCCATATTTTCCTCGCTGTTAAACGTAAGGGGAGCATCGCCATCAATCCACTCTCCTTCACTGGCAACACCATCTTGCTGCCGAATCCGAGATGCGGCGATCGCCCCAGCAACGCCACCGACAACACCACCAAATAATGCACCCAGCAAAAAACCGCTACCGAACCCTGAACGCTGACTCATGACTTTGATTCCTTACGCTTTCTCAATCTCAATCTTCTTTACAGCTTAACGGTTGGGATCGCTCTTGCCTAGGGAATTTTGCAAAGTCTTTGCTAAGTCATATTTTATACAAATCGTCGGCAAAGTTTGCGCCGTTTTCATCGCCCATCTCACCATTGCCAAGGGCCTCAACAGACTCCATTACCATCTTAAAAATTGACTCAAACTAAAATTCACCCCGGGATTAAACCCAGCCTTAGTACTGGCAATATCAAGACCCCGTACCGAAGCTGCGATCGCCAGCATCTCCCAAACCAGGCACAATATAACCCTTGCCATTCAACTCCTGGTCAATAATCGCCGTATAAACCTGTAATCCTTCATAGGCATTGCTAAGGGCTTGCAGCGCTGGGGGAGCCACCACCGTAGAAACAATGCGAATATTTGCCGGATTAACACCCCGCTTGACCACCTCGGCCATCGCCGCCATCATCGTACCGCCCGTGGCCAACATCGGATCAAGCAACAAGACGCGAGTTTCCTCAGAAAATTCTGCGGGGAGATTATTAAGATAACAACGGGCCTCTAAACTAGCCTCATCCCGCCCATAGCCAAGATGATAGGTCGCATTGGCCGTAATCACTTCCTGTGCCCCCTCAAGGAGACTGAGACCAGCCCGCAAAATTGGAATTGCCACAATTTCCGCTTGGGGATGAATTAGGGTGACAGAGGCCGGGGCAACAGGACTTTCCACCGCCGCTTCAAGGGTCGGCAACCAATAGCGAGCCGCTTCATAGGTCAGCCACTTTCCCAGCTCCTTCATGGCTGTTTTAAATAAAGGTGTCGGTGTATTCTTGTCGCGAGCGATCGCCAACCAATGTTTTACGAGGGGATGGTCAGGAACATAAACACGGAGTTGCAAAGACATGGGCGATTTTGCGTCAAAAGAAAAGAGTATTTTAAACTAGCATAGGCGTTTGTCCATCCCGCAACCTTGAACGCGCCCTATAAAAAACAAAATTAATAAAATGCCTACCGTTCTCACTTATCCCAATGACGAATTTGTCATTACCATCGCACCGCTATCCTTCGATAACGTTTATCAGCAGTGTGAAGATCCGAGCAGTGGTGCAGTGGTGGTGATGAGCGGAACAGTGCGCAATCAAAGCAACGGACAAGCGGTAAAATATCTGGAATATCAAGCCTATGAGCCGATGGCGAAAGTCGTCTTCCAGCAAATAGCCCACCAAATTCGGCAACAGTGGCCTGACACAAATCGAGTTGTCATTCACCATCGCGTTGGCAAGCTGGTCATCGGTGAAATTAGTGTCTTAATTGCCGTCAGCACCCCCCACCGTGCCGAAGCCTTTGCGGCTTGTAAATTTGGCATTGATACCCTCAAACACAATGCACCGATTTGGAAAAAAGAGTTTTTTGCTGATGGCGAAAGCGAGTGGGTGCAGGGTTGTCGCGCCGCCACCGAAGTTTCTTGAGCTAAGGATTGAGCGTAAATGCCTTAGAAACGTCAGTTCGGTTCGGGTTAAGGAGTTATCCGAATACCTTGAAGACACGGGGACATTGGGATAGGGAGACACGGAGAGGGGAGACACGGAGAGGGGGAGACACGGGGACATCAACGGACACTCGCATTTTTTGACTCCTAGAATTGTTTGAATAAAAAATCGCCCGATCACTCGCTCTCCCTTTCGCCGCGTCGTCATTCCAGACCATTTTCAGACCAAACTCAGGTTTTCAGACTAACCGCCAATTTGGGACATGGTGCGGGAATACTGTCCTTGATCTGTACCCATATCCCGTAGCTTGAAATTCACGTCTGGTTTGATCTCCAGAAGATACTTGACTTTATCGCGCAATACTTCAGTGCTGACATTACTTCTCAAAGCTGATTTGAGGTCAATTTGGTCAGATTCATTGAGTAAACAAGGTCGCAGCCAACCATCGGCTGATAGCCGCATCCGATTGCAGCGATCGCAGAAACATTCCGACATTTGCGAGATAAATCCGACTGTCCCCTTCGCCCCCGGAATTTGAAACACATCAGCGGGGCCATTTCCTTGGATTTGCCCTTCTGTTAAACCCCATTTTTTGCGGATGCGTTGGCGCAATTCTTCTGAGGGAATCCAAGTTCGTTCATCAAATAGCTCTCCATTCCCGATAGGCATAAATTCAATAAACCGCACGTGCCAGTTGCGCTCTAGGGTGAGTGCCGCCAAATCCAAGACTTCGTGATCGTTCACGCCGGGAATTACGACAACATTAAGTTTGAGGGGATTAAACCCTGCATCGTAAGCGGCTAAAATTCCTCGCCAAGTTGGTTCCCAGCGGCTTTTACCGTAGTTGCCAATAATTTGATCAAAGGTTTCTTGGTTAAGGGAATCAAGGCTGATATTGAGACGGTTTAGGCCGGCTTCATACAAATCTGCGGCAAGGTTTTCTAGTAAAAACGCATTGGTCGTCATCGACAAATCTTCGACTTCTGGCAATTGGGCGATCGCCGCAACAAGCTCAACAAGGTTTGGACGGAGTAAGGGTTCACCACCGGTTAGTCGAAATTTACGAAAACCCGTGGGAATAAAAACCTCACGAAGCAAGGTGACGATCTCATCATTGGTTAACAGTTCAGGCGTAAGCAAATACTGCAGCTCCGCGTCATCTGGAACACAATAGCGACAACGAAAATTGCAACGATCAATTAGGCTAATGCGCAGATAATCAACCTTATTCATATCGGCGATTGACCCCGAAGAATTAATAAAAACCTACTTTGAGGATACAGAAAATAAAAATATTTTGTCTTGTTTAGATCAGACTTTCGCAAAGAAACAATGTGTGTTATTTTGTTCTGAATATTTAATTCTTTTAATACCCTTTTTTTCTAAAACTTTTTCAGCAAGTTTCTTTACCGAGCATTATGGTGCAGCCCATCTTCATCGCGTTGCAACCGTTCGGAATGCAAAAATTTTATATTTGTTTGCACTTCATTATCTACTTCACGAGGGATCTCTGCTGAACGTGACCACTACTTCTCTCAACAAAACCACAAACACAAACTCTAAAGCCAACAATTTGCAACGACAAATGCTTGTAATTTTAGACTTTGGTTCTCAATATTCTGAGTTGATTGCCCGCCGAATTCGCGAAACAGAAGTGTATTCTGAAGTGATTTCCTATCGCACCACTGCAGAGCAACTAAGGCAGCTCAATCCCCGGGGCATTATTCTTTCCGGGGGACCCAGTTCGGTATATGACGAGTATGCTCCTGCCTGCGACCCAGAGATTTGGGAGCTTGGTATTCCCGTGCTGGGGGTTTGCTATGGTATGCAGCTAATGGTGAAACAGCTTGGCGGTACGGTAGAACGAGCTAAACATGCGGAATATGGTAAGGCTTCTCTCCAGATCGATGACCCCACGGATCTGCTGACTAATGTGGGCGAGGGGTCAACCATGTGGATGAGTCATGGTGATTCTTGTGTTGATCTCCCTAATGGTTTTGATATTCTTGCCCACACGGACAATACGCCCTGTGCGGCGATCGCCGACCACCAACGTAAGCTTTATGGTGTACAGTTCCACCCAGAAGTTGTCCATTCCAAAGATGGGATGGCGCTAATTCGTAATTTTGTTTATCACATTTGTGAGTGTGAGCCGACTTGGACAACGGAAGCTTTTGTGGAAGATGCCATCCGGGAAATTCGTGCCCGCATTGGTGACCAGAAAGTTTTATTAGCCCTATCCGGCGGTGTGGATTCTTCGACCCTTGCTTTTCTCTTAAATCGGGCGATCGGGGATCAGTTGACCTGCATGTTTATCGACCAAGGCTTCATGCGCAAAGGCGAGCCGGAGCGGTTGATGGAGATTTTTGATGAGCAATTTAATATCTCCGTTGAATATATCAATGCCCGCGATCGCTTTATCAATTTGCTCCATGGCGTGACTGACCCAGAGAAAAAACGTAAGCTGATTGGCCACGAATTTATCGCTGTTTTTGAAGAAGAGTCTAAGCGTCTAGGCCCCTTTGATTACCTAGCTCAGGGAACGCTTTACCCTGACGTGATCGAATCTGCCGATACTAACGTTGATCCCAAAACGGGTGAACGCGTCGCGGTCAAAATTAAGAGTCACCATAATGTTGGTGGTCTGCCTGAAGACCTACGCTTCAAACTGGTGGAGCCGCTTCGTAAACTTTTTAAAGACGAAGTGCGTAAGGTTGCAGCCAATATTGGCCTACCCGATGAAATTATCCGCCGCCATCCCTTCCCGGGGCCCGGTTTAGCGATTCGCATCATTGGTGAAGTGACCTCTGAGCGTCTCAATATTCTCCGGGATGCTGACTGGGTTGTGCGGGACGAAATCAAAAAGCAAAATATCTATAGTGATTTTTGGCAAGCCTTCGCGGTCTTGCTGCCGATCCGTAGTGTTGGCGTTATGGGCGATAAGCGCACCTATGCTCACCCCGTTGTTTTGCGGATGATCACTAGTGAAGATGGTATGACTGCTGATTGGGCAAGACCGCCCTATGAGCTGCTTGAGACGATTTCTAATCGCATCGTTAATGAGGTGAAAGGGGTGAATCGCGTCGTGTATGATATCACTTCTAAACCCCCCGGAACTATTGAGTGGGAATAGAAATCTCACATTGAATTAATTTTAATTTCACTTAAACGGCGGGACTTTCTGTTCCGCTTTTTTTGTGGGTGCTTGGCAGGATAAATTTTAGTGAATCATTGATGGCACTCAATTATTCTAATGTGAGTTTTGTTTAAGAATGCTCGGAAGTACGATGCGGTGAATGAGAGAGCGAGAGATCGGGAGATGTTTCTATGCAAACAATTCTAGCTTTCAAAAAATGCAAATTGTCCTTGCTTCCCCGTGTCTCTCCTTCCCCGTGTCTCTCCTTCTCCGTGTCTCTCCTTCTCCGTGTCTCCTTTTCTCTAAAGAATTTTGACTACATTCTTATCCATAACTGACGTTATTCTAAGGTTGTTCTATTGGCGATCGCCTAAACTGCGATGGGCTGGTGAACATAGGCAAAGAATTTCACATGCTATTGGATTAATTTTTTATATTTGAAATTTATTTTTACGACCCAAAATTATGTTTTAAAGTTTAAAGTTTAAAGTTTATTAAAAATAGTGATTTCTAAATGGCAAAAGACCTGAAAGAACTACAAAAAAATGCTTTGGATTTTCTCCAGCAGCGATTGAGCGATCCAGAAACTTCAGCTCAGGAAAAAGTTACGATTGCCCTTGGAATTCTTGGTATCAAATCATCTGATGACGATGATAAAACGATGTCAAACGCCGAGGGTACAATATCTACGCCCCAAGCACCGGCTACCCTACCGATCCCGGCACTTTATACCCTCGATGAAAGTTGGCAAATATGGCTCGTTGAAAATAAGTTACGGGGTGTCTCAGATCAAAGTTTGGTGGAGATTTTAATGGGGCAGGGGATGACCCAAGAAACTGCTCATAATATTGTTTTTTCTTTGCCCCAAGAAGTGAGTTTTAGTTATATACAACCCCGGTGGCGATCGCTACAACAATATGAATTAATTGCGGAACTATACCGAGAAAAAGAACAAGCTTCACCTGAAACACTTGATGTTTATGGGCAGCTTTCCAAAGCGGTATTTGAACAGAATTATCTACGCGTTAATCGTCCTGTGATCCTGAAAAATCTAGGCGGCGATCGCCCTTGGTATACCCAGACTACCCTTGCCCAAGCTTTTCCTGAGCATCCGGTTATAAGCTTCGATTTTCCTGAACTCTCAGCCCCTGCAACGGCGACAAAAACAAATGCCACAACGATTACCAGTCTGGGGGACTATTTATGCACAACCGAGCCGCAGGTGTATCTCAACTTTGACCTGATCGAACTGGGCGCAGAGGCGATCGCCGATTGTTATCAAGCCTATCCCCTCCTCCTCCATTATCTAAACTGCGACGAGCCAGACTCCAATCAAGCATTTCTGTGGCTACAGCCAACATTTTCGCCATTTCCCCTACAGGCAAAACTCGAAGATTTATTGATGGTACAAGTTTGGGGTGAAAGCCACTGGTCTCTGGCGGCTCCTTGGCAAAGCGAATTTCTTTACAGCAACGATAATTGGACAAGCCCCATCGACTTAGCCAACTACAACAAGCAACGTTACCCGCGATGTGCTGAGGCAAAATTTTATGAGCTGACTCTCACCGCTGGACAAGCCCTTTTTGTTCCTGCGCTATGGTGGCAGCAGTGTCGCGCCATAACAAACAGCGCTCAACTTTGTTTTCGTAACTTGTCCTAAACCTATTGTTTTTTTAGACTCTGCCCATGGGAGCGGCGATCGCCCAGCCCCTTAGCCAAAAAAAACAGCCCCGTAGGACTGCCCAAGTATTTCGACTATCTCAAATAAAAATATTGTCGTATCACTTTACTAAAAAAATCGTGAACAAAAAACTAAATCACCATTCCGAGGAATGACCCTTAGTCTTCATGATCCTCAAAGGGATCCTCAAGCTCCACAGAAGGTGGGCCAAAGGCTGTGTAAACAGAAAAACCTGTTACAGCGATCACGACAGCAGCAATACCGATGCTAAGAACTGTTGCAGAATCCATGTTTATATCTCAGATTATGAGTACTCTTCCTCTATAATATTACGGAACATTACAAAAATCCTTTACGATATCTGAATCCTATGGCACAGCGTACTCGATTGGGAGACATTCTCAAGCCTCTGAATTCTGAATACGGTAAAGTCGCCCCTGGTTGGGGCACAACTCCCTTGATGGGCGTATTCATGGCTTTATTTTTGGTATTCCTTTTAATCATCCTCCAGATTTACAACTCTTCTTTGATTCTCGACGGCTTTGAAGTCGATTGGACCGCCCTTGGTCTCTAAAGCATTTATTTTGCAATCTTCATAAAATATTCTTTGGTCTGGGGTCTCCCCAGATTTTTTTTGTCTTTACATGGGCGATTTAACCTGAGTTTGGTTAAGCAAAGTCTGAAATGGTGACACGACGCAGGGGAGATTTCTCCAGCTCAAAAATTTTACTGAGAGCTAGGTAAGCACAATGGCAACATCCCCGCGTCTCTGATATCTGTCAACTGTTCATGGCAATATGCCCGCGTCTTCTTATTTTAAAGTCCCCTTTTCCTAGAAATTGTTGAATTGGTCATGGGGGAAACTGGAGGGGAGCTATACCTGACTGGTTTCGATGGGCTGAGGATCAGATTGGGCAGCGCGAAAAGGTTTTAACAGGAATTGGGTGACGTTATAGATGTAGGTAAAGAGGACGGGCACAACAATTAAAGTGAGAACCGTCGAGGTACTAAAGCCTCCGATCACGGCGATCGCCATGGGACTGCGAGTTGCGCCATCAGCGCCAAGCTCTAGGGCAATGGGAGTCATGCCGGCAATGGTAGAAAGGGATGTCATACAAATGGGACGTAAACGGGAAACGCCAGCATCTAGCAAAGCATTTTTAAGGGTTTTACCTTCCCTCATACCCGCTAGGGAAAAATCAACCAGCAGAATGGCATTTTTCGTCACCAAGCCCATCAGCAGAACAATACCGATGAGGGCAAATAAGCCTAGTTCCTTTTGGGCAATCATCAGACCAATTAGCGCGCCACCAACTGATAACGGTAGTGCCGACAGAATGCCGAGAGGATACAAAAAGTTGTTGTAGAGCAATACCAAAATGGCGTAGATACACATGATGGCTGCACCTAGAGCCGTAAGGAAGCGGCTAAAGATATCCCGCATAATTTCTGCATCGCCGGAAGGTTCGAGGGTGACGGATGGGGGTAATGGACTCATGACAGGTAAGGCGTTCACTTTCACGAAAGCATCCCCTAGGGCGACACCTTCAAGGTTTGCACCCACTTCCACCTGACGGAAGCGGTTAAAGCGGTCAATCTGGGCGGAACCACTCCCCAATTTCAAATCGGCGACGGCGGCAAGGGGGACTAATTCTCCGGTGCTGCTGGGAACTAACAAATTTTTCAGGGTATCGATATCTTGTCGCTTTTCTGGGTCGAGCTGCACACGAATGGGGATTTGGCGATCGCTCAAATTAAATTTCGGCAAATTAAACTCGGTATCACCAATCAAGGCAAGGGAGGCGGTCTGGGAAATGGCAGAAACGGAAACCCCCAAGTCTGCTGCTCGCTGGGGATCGGGGCGAATGATTAGTTCTGGTTTAACAAGGCTGGCACTAGATCCAATTTCCACTAAGCCGGGAATGGTGGCCATTTCTTTTTCAAGGGTTTGAGCGGTTTGCAGGAGGGTTTCCGAATCTTCGCTCTTGAGAACAATGGTTAAATCCTTGGAGCCACCACCTGCGCCGTTACTGCGGAATGCGACTCTAGCTCCGGGAATTTTACGAAATTCTTGGCGCATCTCTCGTTCAAATTCTTTTTGGGAAATACGTTCTGCTTGATCGATTAAATTGACGTAAATTAAACCGCTATTAACATTTTCTGCCGTTGCTAAAACACTTTTTACGGCGGGATTCTCGTCGAGGCGATCGCCCACATAGGCCATCACTTTTTTACTATCTTCGAGGGTCGAGCCGGGGGGCAAATCAAAGGTTACTGTGCTAATGCCCGTATCACTACTGCTAAATAAACCTTTGGGAATAAATGGCACAAGCTGAAGACTGCCGATAAAAAAGGCTAGGGCAATTAGCAAAGTCGTGATGCGGTGACGCAAAGCCCAAGTCAGAATATTGCGGTACGTACCGGGTTGCTTATCAGCTTTAAAGCCATCTAGTTTTGATTTGAGGAGATAGGCGCTCAACATCGGGGTCATGGTAGTCGCCACGAGGGTTGAGAACATTGTTGAAACGGCAACCGTTACACCAAAGGGTTGGAAAAATTGCCCCGGTACACCCCCCATAAATGCCACAGGTAAAAAGACCGCCACAATGGTTGCAGTGGTGGCCACAACGGCTAAACCAATTTCCATCGCCCCATCAACGGCTGCTTGGAAGGGTCGTTTCCCCATTTGCAAATGTTGGTCGATATTTTCGATCATACAAATTGCATCGTCTACTAAGTTACCGATCGCCAGGGCTAACGCCAGCAGGGTCATGCCATTCAGGGTGTAATCGAGCCACTGCATCACAAAAAATGTCGGCACAATGGAGAGGGGCAAAGCGGTTGCTGTGATCAGAGTTGCACGCCAATCCTTGAGGAAAATTCCCACCGTCAACACGGTTAAAAGACAACCGGCAACGAGGGCTAAAACGGTGCCATCATATGATGCTTGGATTTCGTTGGCACGGGTGAAAATGAGTTGGAAATTGAGGTCTTCTGATAATGTTTTTTCCAGTTCGGCGATCGCCTTCCGAATGCCTTGATCAACCCCAACCACAGTACTACCGGGACTCCGCAACACAGAAAATGCGACCACAGCTTGTCCATCCAAAGTCGCAGCCACACGGGGTTCCCGGAAACTATCCTCGACACGACCTAGGGCTGCTAAAGCAACACGATCGCCATTAGGTAACAAAATCGGATATTGCTGAAGCTCGCGAATATTTTCAGCGCTACCGAGGGTACGAACATTTTGCTCATTGCCCCCCAGCTCCACCCGTCCACCGGGGCGATTCACATTAAATTGGGCAATTTGGGTATTCACTTGGGATGCGGTGATACCCAGACCCTGAAGTAATTCTGGATCAAGATCCACACGAATTTCTCGGTCAACGCCCCCTAATCGCTTAATCTCCGCAACACCCTTGACGTTGACTAATTCTCGACTAATTTTGCGGTCAATCAAATCGCTCAATTCTTCCACACTGCGCTGATCCGACGACAAGGCATAGGTCATTACCGCACCGCCCGCAAAATCCAGTTTTCGGACGACTGGGTCGGTAATATCCTGGGGCAACGAAGACCGAATCTCGGCGATCGCATTCCGTACATCATTCGTGGCTTGGTCGGTGTCTGTCCCCAACTCAAAACCCACCACTGTTTGGGAACTGCCATCGGTAACGGTGGAGGTGAGCTGATCAATATCGGCCAAACTCGCCACCGCATCTTCAATTTTTTTGGTGATTTCCGTTTCGATTTCTTCCGGCGCAGCACCGGGTTGCGCCACATTGACGATTACCGCTGACACATCAATATTGGGCGTATTATCGATGCCCAAATTGAGGAAAGAGTAAATCCCCACAATGGTCATGATGATAAATGCTACGAGGGTCGGCACTGGATTTTTAATCGACCAAGCGGAGACATGGAAGGACATGGCAGCGGTGAATGTTGCGATTTATTACAAGCTCTATTGTAGGGCGATCGCCTTTTCTTTAGGTTTTATCAAGATAATTTGCTCAGAGAATCTTGGGGAATCAAGCCCTGAGCTCAACCAGTAGATAGAATGAGACGCAAGCTGGTGCGAGAACACAATGATCATGATCCCAACTATTTCCAAATCAAAAACCCTTGGGGACTATCTGGAAAGCCAGTCGGGTGATGACGCAGTATATGAGTTGGCAAATGGAGCATAGCTTGAAAGGCCACCAGAAAGTGATTTAAATCGCCGAATTGCCTCATTTCCGTATATTTATAGACCAGCAGACCAAAGCGATCGTCTAGAGGCAGCACTATTTCACCAGCCTCCACCCACTCCATAAGGGGAAATGCCTAGGCTTTTTTCCCCACATTTTCCCAGTAAGATCAGCAATAAGTAACAATTTTCCAAATAGGTCTTGATCTTGGCAAAATTCCGGAATAGAGTAGCCGAAGGGGTCACAGACTGGATAAAAACCATTCATTCTCGTTTGAACCCGGAATATCTTTCATTTTTGGGAAATGACTATGGAACTTGAATACCCAGATGATCTTCGCTATCTCGATAGTCACGAGTACATTCGACTTGACGGAGAAATTGCCACCATCGGACTTAGCGCATTTGCCATTGATGAACTAGGCGACATTGTTTTCCTTGAGCTACCAGAAGAAGGGGATGCCCTTGAGGTTGGGGAAACCTTTGGTTCTATCGAATCCGTGAAAGCCGTTGAGGATCTTTATGCTCCGATCTCAGGTACTGTCATTGACCGCAACCAAATGGTCATCGATAGTCCAGAGGCGATCGCCGAAGACCCCTACGAAGAAGGTTGGTTTCTTAAGGTTCGAGTCGATAATCTCGATGACGACATGCTAGCTGAGACAATGACGGCGGAAGAATATAGACTCCAAGTTGCCGGTGAAGATTGATCAAGTCTTATTTTCTATTTCTATTACCCCGATTGACTCTTCTCTGGCTACGACATCTTTAGAGATTAGAGTCTGAGTTATTTAAGGAATAACGCCATCAATAATGGGGCGAATCTCCTGATTGACGAAGGGATCTGTAGAGCCATTCCAGTTAAAGTCGTTAATTTTAAAATTAAATGAACCAATTTCTAGGACGGGGTTATAGCGGATTAGAAGTGAGTGGGTTCGGCGACTATATTCGAGAAAATAATCTGTGCTAATAGCTTCATTCCGGTCTAGATTTAGTCTAGTTTGAAAACCAGCCCGGATCGGCCCATAAATTTGCTGAGTAAGGCCAAAGGAGAGAATTCTGATATCCGCAGAACGATCAAATAAGAAGGGCGATATTGCGCCTCTTGTTGTGATGGAATAGTCAATATTAAAACCTGTGTAATCAAAGAAATCGCGGGAAAAATTGCCAAATTGCCCCTGCAAACCAATACGAGCACTACCTAAAACTTGTTGGTTACCACTACTGTAAAGGGAAGAAATTCCACGAACGCCTGTTCTCAGAAAAACATAGGGAATGACTGGTCTCGGCGTAAAGCGCAAACCTGCTTCTTGTGTGGCAGGTAGTTCTTTTCCTTGCCAAATTGGTAATGTATGGTTCAGGCTGACAGAGGCTTGATAACGGGTTAAGTTAACTTCGCCCCTTCGAGGAGAATCCTCTCCCAGTAACTCGCGACGGTCAGTGGTTGCGGTGATATTTTGTAAGCTCGTTTGATAGTTGAGGCTAAATCCTGAATTTCCTAGGCGATATAGCGGCGATCGCAGAACAAGTCCGAGGCTTCTCTGTACTCGCTGGAATCCGAGAGAACCATTAAAGAGGCGATCGCGGTAATTAAACTCTTGGCTGAGGCGAAAGGGATTTGCGAGGTTGCCGAGGCGCTGCTCAAACCGAAAATTCACCTTGAGGTTATCTTCTAAATCATCAAAGTTTAGGTTGGGAAGGGAGGCGCGGGCGACGGCAAAAACACGTTGATTAAAGTTGTAATTAAATTTTGTGGTTAGGCCAAAGACATCGGGGGAGAGGATGCTGGACTCTGCTTCATTGCCGCCAAATCCGGCTTCTGGAAATAGGGCTTTTTGGACAAGGTATTGTGGTGTAACAGTCCAACGTCCTTGCTGATTTTTAAAGAGTGTAAATCGTCGCTGAATAAAAAAACCACCGCGATCTTCATCGTCAAAACCAATTGACACAAGGCTAAAAATACCTTCGTCATCGGAGCTGTCAAAGCGGTAAGTCCGGGGAAAAATCGGTAATGAAACCTTGTCGTCAATCACAAGGCGGGTATCTGTCGTCACTAACTCGCTCGTAAACTCATCGATGTCTTGGTAGGTGGCGGTGGAGGCAATAACTTGTAGCTCTGGTGGGTTAAAGGGATCGTTGGTCAGTCGCAGGTTTTTGGCTTCCCACCGATCTTCGAAAAATTCCATTTCTTCGGCATAGTAGCGGACTCGACTGACTGTCCCGGATTCGCGATTAAATAATGTCTGACTATTAATGTTGCGATCGCTACCCAGTAAGATATTTAAACCATCGCCGCTGCCTCTGACATTTGTGATGGGTTGTTCTAGTAGTAGTCTTTCGTTCAGTAGTAGCGCTGGGTTTGAGGGGTCGGACACAAAGGTGGTTGGCTCGGCGCTGAGATCTTGGCTTAAATCTCTTTGGGACACTTCGCCTTGGGCTTCACGAATAAAGCCACGGTTCTGGACAAAGAAATAATCAAACCGATCGCCTCGAAGTAGTTGTTGGCCTCGCTGTAATGCTACATTTCCTTCCGCGATCGCCAATTTTGAGTTGAGATTAATTTGTAGTCGATCTGAGGTGAGGACTGATTCATTAAAGCGAACGACCACATTTCCTACTGCTGTGACGATATTGGTTAGTTCATCGAATTCTTGGCGATCGCCGATCACTTCGAGCACCCGTAGTTCGGCCTCTGTTTCTTCCGATGCTGGCGTTGTGGGCTCTTCTAATGAAAATTGCTGCTGCTCCTCACTCGTGCGATCCTCGATTTGCACACCGTTAAAAATCGGTGCTGTCCTAGGCTGTTCTACTGCTTCGATGTCTAGGGGTTCAAAAACCGGCTCCAAAGTAGGTTGATCTGTGTCTATCTCTTGGGGTTCTACATCGGTCGGGATTTGGGCGACTGGTGGTGGTGGTATAACAGCATTACTGGCGGACTCTTCGCTCCCTTGGCGATCGCCTGCCACACCTAAAGGAGACAACTCTGCTGCTGAGTGCTTTTGGGAAAATAGAGGTTGTGTAGTATCCCTTTGAACACCATTTAAACCTTGTTCTGGCAATCTCGCTTGCGGTCCGACGTTTGTGGGAATTTGAGCCATGATTTGTGGCTGCATGGCAGCATTTGCCGGCAAAGGAGTAACGGCACAATTTAATGCACAAAAAGCGGCGATCGCAGACATGGCAGAACTCATTAGGGCAAATTAATACAAAACCTATCCTAATCGTTATTCCCACAGCTACAAGTTTTTTCCCGAAACTTAAAAAAAATCAGAATTATAAGCAAACCGCTCAGGCACATTACCCGCGAAAGCCACTACCGCTATTTCGGCATTTGTTTCCCAGACCCAAAATAGACCAGATACACAAACCCTTCTTAAACAAAGATCGCTACTATGCAGAGTAGATATCTTCAATGGTGTAGACTATGGCTTTTTCTGAAACATCCGTCGGTATCGTCGGGACAGGTTCCGTTGGCGCAAGTGTGGCCATTTCCCTGTTAACGTCCGGTGTCACCCGCAAATTATTACTTCACGATAAAAATTCAGAGCGTGCCCTAGGTGAGGCGATGGATTTAGCCCATGGTTCGTCGTTTTATCCCACGGCGACAGTGCAGCAAGTTGATAACCTACCCGCGCTTCAGCAGACCGATGCCGTCATTATTACAGCGGGACGTAATGGCTCTCCCACGGAATCCCGCCTCGATTTACTCCGGGATAATGCCGCCGTTATGCGGGCGATCGCCTCAGAATTTGTGGACTATCAAGGCACCGTGATCATTGTCAGTAATCCTGTCGACGTTTTGACCTATGTCTTCCAGCAGGCCTCCGGACTACCGCCAGCAAAGGTGGTCGGCACAGGCACAATGCTCGACACCGCAAGACTCCGGCAAATTTTAGGACGAGAACTAAACCTTGAGCCCCGCTCGATCCACGCCCAAGTAGCAGGTGAACATGGCGATTCGGAAGTGGTACTTTGGTCTAGTGCCACCCTCGGCGGCATCAGCCTTAAAACTTGGCCAAACTGGACAGCAGAGCAAGAGAAACGCGTTGCGACAGAAGTCCGCACGGCCGCCTACGAAATTATCCAGAGAAAAGGCGTTACAAACCATGCCATCGGCCTAGTCACCGCCACCTTAGTAAAATGGATCCTCCGGGGCGATCGCCGTATTTTGACCGTATCTAGAGTCCAAGAAGGAGTTTTCGGATATCGAGATTTAGCCATTTCCCTACCGACAATTGTCAGTATCAACGGTGCCGAACGCGTCATTGAGCCCGCTGTCAATGAGATCGAAAAAGCCGCCCTCGATCATTCCGCTGCTGTGATCAAAAAGGCGATCGCCTCCCTTGATCCCTAGACCCACGCAGCACAAACAAGGATCTTAGTTGACGAAGCTAAACAGAAAAACTATTATTGATGATTGTGTCTGCAATATCCTGCTCGGATCAGGTGACACATAAAATGTAATTTTTCCCATTTGCAAAAACGAAGAATTACTACCTGTACGGCAACCCATACAAAATAATATTCAAATGAGTTACGCAATTATTGAGACTGGCGGCAAGCAAATCCGCGTTGAACCCGGTCGTTTCTATGACATCGAGAAAATTGATGCCGAAGTTGACGACAACTACACCATCGACAAAGTACTTCTCGTGAGCGACGACAACGGTGTCACCGTTGGTCAACCCTTCATTGACGGCGCAACCGTTGAAGGCACAGTTGTGGATCAACGTCGGGCGAAAAAAGTAATCGTCTACAAAATGCTTCCCAAGAAAAAGACCCGAAAAAAGCGTGGTCATCGCCAATATTTCACTCGTTTTATGATTGATTCGATCAAAGTCGGTGGCACAGTCGTTGCAGAAAAGCCCGCAGAAGCTTAATTTCTCACCGTTTTTCTTCGCAACTAACCGTTAAAATTATTTTTACGACGTTCAGTATTTAGGAGCATTAGTAATGGCACATAAGAAAGGTACAGGTAGTACTCGTAACGGTCGCGACTCGCGCGCCCAACGCCTCGGCGTAAAACGCTATGGTGGCGAAACTGTTACGACTGGCAGCATTTTAATCCGTCAGCGTGGCACCAAGGTTCACCCCGGTAACAACGTTGGTCGTGGTGGCGACGATACCCTCTTCGCCCTTGTTGATGGTGTTGTCAAGTTTGAACACTACAAGCGTGGCCGCCGTAAGGTTAGTGTTTACCCGGCTGACGCGACTGCATAGATTGCAAGTGCGTAAGTTTCAAAGATACGTTTGAAAGAAATACTGGTTGGGGAAATAATCCCTGCCGTCTATACTAGGAAAGCTCAAAAACTTGGGCTTTCTTTTTTGTTTATTTGTTAAATTTTTTTGTTCTAATAGCTAGGAGATCTAAGGCATGAGTTTAGTTGGCGCAATTCCACTTGATAAGGTTCGTTTTAATGAACAGGGGCTTGTGCCGGCGATCGCCCAAGATTATCTCGATGGCACGGTTTTAATGATGGCTTGGATGAACCGTGAATCCCTCACAAAAACCATGGAGTCAGGGCAAGCTTGGTATTGGAGCCGCTCCCGCCAAGAGCTGTGGCATAAAGGCGCAACGTCCGGTCACTTTCAAAATGTCAAAGCCCTGCGCTACGACTGCGATAGTGATGCAATTTTAATGAGCATTGAACAGATTGGTGATATTGCTTGCCACACAGGCGAACGTAGCTGTTTTCACCAAGTGAATTCTGAGAAATCTGCCCCTGCTGCGGATACCCTTTCTGAGGTCTTTAATGTTATCCGCGATCGCCGCGATCATCCAAAAGAAGGTTCCTATACCAATAGTCTTTTCGCTGCGGGCGATAATAAAATTCTCAAAAAAATTGGCGAAGAAGCCGCCGAAGTGGTCATGGCCTGCAAAGACGATGAGAAGGACGAAATTGCCGGAGAAGTAGCCGATCTTTTCTATCATGCCCTCGTGGCGATCGCCCACCATAACGTCGATTTGCGAGATGTTTATAAAAAGCTCGACAGCCGCCGTCGTTAATCACTCAAACTATAGGGTGGGTGAAGTAAGCTATTGACCATGTCACGACACTAAAAAATTTTCATCAAACAGAACCCACCAATTTTAGTTTTTAGAAAAGATAGTTTTTAGAAAAGATAGTTTTTAGAAAAGATAGTTTTTAGAAAAGATAATTCACGTTGAAATACAAGCCATCATCCTGCCAGTTATCACCGCGATCATCGAGATTAACTAGCGGCAGAGCATAGTCAAAACGCACCGTGAAACCCTTTTCAATTTGCCACCAAGCCCCTAAACCAATACCCGCCAAAAATTTTTGGTCTGCCAGTACATTGGGATTATTATCACTATTCCAAACAGTCCCCATATCAAAAAAAGGTGCGAGCTGAAAAACCGCATCCCCAGATTCGTCACGAGCAAGGGTAATGCGATCTTCTACAGAAAAACGGAAACCATTATCAGCCGAACGGGCATTTTGCCGGAAGCCCCGTAACGATTGACCACCACCGATCACAAATTGTTGGGAAGGCAGTAATGTGTCGGGTGTCAGTTGTAGATCTGCTTGGATAACTAATAGATTATTGGGATTCAAGAGCTTGACCCGCTGAATTTGTCCGAGCCAGCTCCAAAAATGACCGTCGGGAATGGGGGCATCATTAGTTGTCGCGTCAAACAAACCTGTACCAATACTGAATTGGGAGCGCAGGGACCAAGCCCCCGCTGGTTGGCGTTTAATGTATTCTTGGGAAAATTTAAGGACGCTGGTTGTACTTTTGCCATCTTCCGTACCGATATTGAAGCCGAATAGCTCGTCGCCTAGGAAAGTTAAACCGTCTTGGTAGGTGAAGCCTAGCCCTAAAGCAAATTCTTCACGGGGATTGCGGATAATGGGCTGACGGTAGGACAATTCGTACCGTTCTGATTCGCCGCGAATATTTAGAATGTCAAAGGGTTCTTGAATAACTTGGTTACTACTCCACTGAGCTTTTATTGATTAGCCCATAGAGGAACATAATGTCAAAGGGTTCTTGAATAACTTGGTTACTACTCCACACACCCCGCAAAGTAATTGTCCCGTCTTTGGCGTTGATTGGTCGGGTGTAGTTTACGTCTAGGCTTTCTGCGCCACCGCGGGTGGTACGAATATAGCCAACGCCGAGGCGATCGCCGCCCCCAGTGAGATTCTGTTGAGCATAATTGGCCGTAATGCGCTCTGAACCGACGCTAGCAGGAGAAAAATTATCAACGCCGAGATTCAAAGAAACCGTATTCGCCTCGGTGATCATAATATCTAGATCACTTTCTCCAATCCCTGCTCCAGCCTTGAGGGTGGCTTCAATATTGTCAATAATCGGGTTCAGTTTTAGCAGTCGCAGTTGGTCTTCAAGATTACTCGTATTGAGGGGCTGCTTTGTGCCTAAACGTAAACGACTGAGGAGATAGCTATCGTTAATATGCTCATTACCACGGAGATTAATCGCGTCAACGTTACCTTCGATCACCCGCAGCTCAATTATGTCAGTGGCTAGGGAATCTTCCACCACAATTGCCCGGGAAGTAATATAACCTTGCTCAAGATAAAGCTGTGTAATACGATCAGCTGCTTGGTTAAGCTCATCCAAACTGACATTAGCGCTGGTAATCTCGCCTAAGATTGGCTCAAAATCTTCCTCTCCAAAAACAGTACTGCCCGTCACTTGAATTTGGTTAACGGTAATGACGCGATCGCCGTTGGTTGGGGTGACAGCAGGAGTGGGCGTAGGCTCCTCAATGGTTTGGGTCGGGCTGGGTGCCGCCGGTAAAGGTTCAACTTCCGGTAAGGGCTCGGTATTCGAGTTGGGATTTTGTGCGAGGAGTGTGGTTATTTGTGGGGCGGCGATCGCCATAATTTGCGTTTTAACTTGCTCCTCGACAGCAGCAGCATCAGCAAAGAGCGTCAATTCGTCCGATAGCTCAACTGCGACAGGCGCTAAATTATTTTCTTGCTCCACCGGCATTTCGATGGCTTCAATGGCAACACTAAGTTCATCAGACAAATGTGTCGGTAGAGTAATTTCAGAAAATTCTGGTTGCACCGGGGAGACCACCTCTGGGGCGATCGCCACAGGTTGCGGCAACATATCCGCAGATATTATTTCCCTTTGTGCCAGTTGAACCACTTGTGGTTGCGTTAATTGACCCAGCTTGGCTTGAATGTGAAGAGCCGCAAGCTCATCCTCTAAAGGCCCATGTGTCCCTTGCTCCAAGCGCAACATTTCAGAAGCAACAGCCTGAGCCGTTTGCTCACTGGCGATACCAGCAGCAGTCAAGACGACGACACCGATCAATAAACGCTTTAAAGCCAGCGAACAGGTTTGGGAGCGACGGACAAGAAAACGCCAAATCATAATCGTATCGTTGAGTAACAAGCGAGTGGGCAGACAAATTCACCTACAAGTTAACCATAACTTTTTAGCCCGGTAGCAAAAAAGAATGAAAGTTAATTCCGTCAGCTTTTTGTCCAAAATTATCCAGTCATTCAGCAGACAATGGCCTATTTCAGGGCATTCTTTTAATCAAATTGCGTATTTTTACGGTATTGAAATATATTTTAAGCCGCTACAAAATTGGCTATAGATTCAAGGGAGAATATGATTTCATACCTTAAAGTGAGCAAATTAAGACACTAAATTCATGGCTGCTGCATTGCTGAAAATATTCAAGCAATACTATCAAAATTGTTAATAAAATCTAAAAAAGCACTGCAATTGATGTAAGAAGGATGAAGAGATAGGCTGACATTTAGTAATCTATATTCTGATTTTATTGCAATTTAAACTGATATCAGTGGAGATATAAGCCATGTTAAAAGGTTTAGTTATTTTTGATATTGATGGTGTCGTACGCGATGAAGGTCGGTCTTACCGTCGTGCCCTCGCTGATACCGTGGAGCACTATACAAAAGGAGCATATCGCCCTTCTATGGGGGAGATTGACAGTCTCAAAGCTGAAGGCCTCTGGAATAACGATTGGAAAGCATCGCAGGAATTGATTAAACGCTGGGATGAGGATATTGCGGTGGACTATGACGAGCTGGTGCAGTTCTTTCAGGATAAATATCGCGGTAAAAACTTTGATGGCTACATCACAGAAGAGCCTTTACTTGTGACTCCAGAGTATTTTGAGCAACTTTCGGCCCATGGCTTAGGCTGGGGTTTTTTTAGCGGTGCGATGCGGCGTTCAGCAGAGTTTGTCCTCAAAAAGCGTCTTGGTTTAACAGATCCGATTTTGATCGCCATGGAAGATGCGCCAGAAAAACCTGACCCCACGGGACTCTTTGCGGCGATCGCCCAACTAGAGCCACCAGACACCCCCGGACTACCCGTAGCCTATGTAGGAGATACAGCGGCTGATATGAAAGTTATTAGCAATGCCGCCGAGCAAGAACCCACAAGACAATGGCGGGCGATCGGCGTGATTCCTCCCCACGCCCAAACCGGCGATGACAAAGAATATATGTATGCATCAAATCTACAAGACGTTGGCGCAGATATTGTTCTTCCGGGAACCAAAGAACTTACCCCAGAAATTCTTAGTACATTACTTTAAAGCAAACTTTAAAACAAAAGAGAATTTGTTGATTCATTCGTTAATTCATTAATTAATAATAGCCCCATCAAAACTTGGTCTTTCATCTTCAATCAGCCAATAAAAAGCAAACGGTGGCAGAACCAATTGGCGATCAAAAATTTCCGGTGGCTTACCAGAGTAAAGATTAGTCAGCAAATCCCGTTGACTACAATCAAACGGATAACAATCAAAAGTATCTAAATCCAAATATTGGTAAGTCGCTGAAAAATTACCGACAACTAAAACATTATTTTGTCGTTTTGTTTGCGTACGAACGAAGGCAAAAATATGCTCATTATTTATATTTAGCATGACACGATTATTAAAATCAGCAAAAGACTTTGTCTTTTTCCTCACCTGAATCATGCGTTGTAAAGCTGTAAAAATTTGATATTCAATCGTACCCTTGACCTTGCGCAATTCCGCCTTTTGCCAATTGATTTTTGGGCGATGTGCCCAACGCGTATCATTTGCCTTACTCAAATTACCCACATAGGAATAATCATTAAACGTACCAATTTCGTCGCCATAATAAATTAACGGAATGCCGCCAAAAGAACAGATCATACTGTGTAGCAATAAAATATGTTGAACACAAAGCTGAATTTTTTCATGATCCTGTTGTTCACAAGCTGTCTCTAAGCCAATCAAAGAAGTTAAAGTTCCCGACAGTCTGGCATCATTATTTTTCGGATTTTGTCCAAACAATAAACCCCTAGCGTCAGTCCCTTCAAATTGTCCAGTGAAATATTTAATCAAAAATTCCCGGTGGGATCGCGGCTCATAGCCCGCTTGGGCAATATCTGCATCGGTAAAGCCTAGGCCAATATCATCGTGACAACGAATGTAATTTAACCAAGTGGCTCGTTGTAGTTTTTCGGGAATATTCTTTAAACCTTGTACTAATAATCGTGTGTTTTTTGTGGCAACAGCATCCCAAAGTAAGGCCATAAAAGTTGCGTTATAGGCAATTTCACATTCCTTTGCTTGAATGGCATCTTCACCGAAATATCTCACAATTTCCATCGGTGCAACGATCGCCTCAGCAATGAAAATGACACCCGGTGACGTAATTTGACAACAGTCTTTAAAGATTTGCAAAATAATATGGGCTTCTTCTTCATTTTGACTATAACTACCTAATTTTTTCCAAAGAAAAGCAACGGCATCTAGGCGTAAAATATCAATACCTTGGTTGCCCCAAAATAAAATAATATCTACCATCTCAATTAAGACAGCGGGATTTTGATAGTTTAAATCCCATTGATAGCTGTTAAAAACAGTCATTACCCATTTATTTAGTTTGTCGTCCCAAGTGAAATTTCCGGGAGATGTTTCGGGGAAGACTTCTGGCAAGCTTTTCTCAAACATATCGGGAATATCCCGACTATCAAACATATAATAATATTTCTGATAGGTTTCATCGCCTTGACGGGCTTTTTCTGCCCATTCATGTTCGTCGGAAGTATGATTAACGACAATATCTAGGGCTAGTAAAATCTCCCTTTGACGCATCTTTTGGGCGAGGTTTAGGAGATCTTCTAAATCACCTACTTTTTGATTGATTTTGCGATAGTTGCTAACAGCGTAGCCACCGTCACTAGCGTTTTGTGGACATTCTAGGATCGGCATTAGGTGGACTAAATTAATGCCTAGTTCTGTAAAGTAATCTAGTTTGGTTTGCAGGTCTGGTAAGTCATCGGCAAAGCCATCAACGTACAATGGCATACCGACCCATGTCGAGTTGAGAAACCAATTAAAGTCTTTTTCTCGGGCTAGATCAACGGCTCGTAATTCTGGCGATCGCCGAATGTATTGTCGAGCCATTACGGCGACTAATTTTTCTAATTGTTCTTTAAAGTCATGGCGGCGACCGTAAAGTTTTTGAAAGAGGGAAAAAAGACTATAGAAATTGGCTCCGAGACGAGTATAAAAGTGGTTGAGTTCTTGGTCTTTTAATTCTGGTTCGAGGTGGTCGAGAATTTCATTCAAAATTGAATGGGACAACTGTTCGTACATGAAAAAACTGCCTTATGTTGCGAGCCGAGTAGTAGGTGAAAAGGTAGCGGGGAATGGTTCGAGGTGATTTGCTGGGGTAATGGGAGCTCGAACGACTAACTGACTGTTTATACCGCTTGGCCTTTCGTCATTAAGTATAAATTGATCGTTCCAGAAAATTGATGATTGCAAAGCTAAAACCATGCATCTTGAAAGAGTTGGTAAAAATTCTTATCGGTGGTGGTTGCCCCTTGAATGCCAACGATGGCGCTAGCAAAGGTTTGTGCCCTTTCTAAGGTTTGTGCCAAAGGCCAGTTTAAGGAGATCCCCAGCAATAAGATGCTACAAAAAGCGTCTCCAGCACCGACAGTATCCACAACAGTCGTCGTTTTATCCGGTTTGATGTTGAGGCGATCGCCCTGTCGAGGGATGAGAGTTGCCCCAGCAGCCCCTTCAGTCAGCAGAATATATTCCGTATTTCTTTGCTCAAATAAAGTCGCTATTTGCTCATCTCTATCCTGTAAATTAGGGACGAGAGCCGGCAATTCTTCGTCATTAAGCTTCAGCCAAGTCGTTTCTGATAAAAAGTGTTGAATCGTCTCCGCCGTCCACCAAGGATCACGGAAATTAACATCAAAAAAAACTGTTCCCGAAATCGATGTTTTCAAAGTGGCTAAAGCTTGCTTTGATATATCATTTCGAATGGCTAAAGAGCCATGATATAGCAATGATTTCGTCGGAAAATCTGGAAATAAATAACTATCGATATGATCGTATGCCTTTGGATGTTCAATATCATAGCTGGGCTGTCCATCTTTTAGCCTAACAGTGACAATTCCAGTCCCTAACTTTGGGTCAACTTGTACACCGTCTAGGGTCATGCCCCAATCCCCCATTGCCTGCAAAATTTTTTGCCCTGCTGAGTCATCACCGATCCGGGAAATTAGTATCGGTGCTTGGCCAAAAGCTTGTAAATGCCAAGCCACATTAA
This sequence comes from [Limnothrix rosea] IAM M-220, assembly GCF_001904615.1. NCBI lineage: Bacteria > Bacillati > Cyanobacteriota > Cyanophyceae > Chroococcales > Geminocystaceae > Picosynechococcus > [Limnothrix rosea] IAM M-220. The sequence continues at coordinate 36,905 of NZ_MRBY01000012.1, read as the reverse complement.
ATGGTGCTCCCCCTAAAACTTTGTTACCGTCAGGGAAACAGTCCCAAAGCACTTCACCGAAGATTATGCTGGGTTGATGATTCATTGACTACCTGCTATGTCATCTCAATTTTCTGGAACGGGCGATCGCCTAACAAATTAGTGATACATACTCTGGGAAATAATGACAAATCCCTTCGACAATACCTGCACTATAATTTCCATTCAGCCCGACAAACTCACCCATCGCAAAATATAGAGTATCCTTACGCTTAAAAGATTGAATATCAGTCAGCAGTTGTTGCTTTAAATCACGGGGAGCATTGGCGACGACGATAGATTTAATAGGACTAATCAGCACATCACGATCATTACCACTATCCCCAGAGAAAATCGTATTGTATAGATAAAAGTCGTGATTCTTCATCAAAAAAGTAATCGCTTCGTATTTATTGGCACGATGGGGCAAAATATCTAACAAGCCAATATCTGCCTGTTCATCAATACTCCAGATGAAATTCGCCCTGATTTTTGCCATCTCAAATTCATTTTTTACTTGGGAAATAATCGACTGAATCGATGCATCCAAATTGATGTAACAACTCAGTTTATGTAAACCTTGCTTTGCTGATTCCTGTAAACGACAATCAGCAATTTTTGTCGCCAATGGCGCTAAATCCTGAGCCGTTCTTTGCTGCCAATCTGCCGCCAACTCACCATCCCACTCCGGCGATCGCCGCCATTGCCCCTCTCCATCCGCTTGATAAATACTAGTCCCCACATCCGCCACAATAAAATCTGGCTGCGGTAACCCATACTCGGCGATCGCCCCTTCAATAAGCGCCAAATGACGACCCGTCACATAAGCCAAACACACATGGGGCTGACTCACCACTTTGGCAAAATAATCCCTCGCCCTCGGCGACTCCGGCTGTTGACCATTAGGAATCAAAGTACGATCAAGATCCGTACAAAGTAATAATTTATCCATCACACCTAACCCACTTCCAGCTTCGCCACATCACACAATTCGAGAAAATTAAAATGCTCAATACCATCTAAAATCCCAGCAGCAAACTGTTGCTCCGAGAAATAAATAGGCTCAACCTTTGCCAAATCCGATAGCTCCTCCTGATGGCGATTTGCCACAACAACAGACAGCGTATTACCAAGCATCATATCTTCATCAGCACCAGAACCACCAACTGCCAAAATACGCTCCAGAGGAATACCCCAACGCTCTGCAAACCAGCGCAATGCATAGCCCTTTGAAGCCCTAATTGGCGTAATATCCAAATATTGACCAAAAGAAACAAAAAGATTTACATTCTGCTCATTTTGTAACAGTAAACGCTTAATTTGATCAATAGACGGCGCAAGCTCTGGATCATAAAAATAACTAATCTTATAAGCCGTTTGACTCTCTTGACTTTGAATATTTAAACCCACCATTGTAGACAATAGCTTAACAATTCGCTTACGATTCCAGCGATAGTCAATATGAGTTTGCCAAGCCTCATCTTTCGTTAGACTTTTACCATAGTACATCTCAGTACCCAAACCCGTAATCAAAACATCAGGCTGAGGAATACCGAGGCCACGAATTGCCTTTAGCGCCGACTCTAATCGACGGCCAGTAGCAATACAAAAACTAATATTCTTTTGGTTATTCTCTAAAACCTCAACCAACTCTTCTAAAGAGTCAGAAGAACCCAATAAATTTTGATCAAGTGTCGTAATAATTGCACCAGTATGGAAAAGCTTATTACGAGGTGCAACAGACTCTAATTTAGCATCAACCTTTCTTTCAAATAAAGGCTGCAATACTTCTAGATAGCTCTCTATATGAGATTCCCAAGTATAGTATTTCTTGATATTCTCCAAGCCATTTTGAGCAAACTTTTGCCACTGCTCACTCTCACCTAAAATTTTTAGTAGCTGAGCAGCAATATCCTTTGTATCTAGCGGATCAATCAGATAGCCATTTTGACAATTTCTAATAATATCAACAGGACCACCATCTTTCGTCGCAACAATTGGCAATCCACTGGCCGCAGCCTCAATTAAAGTCAAACCAAAAGGTTCTGTGAGGGCCGGATTGATAAAGACCCCCTTTGAAAGAGCCGCAAGACGATAAATTCCACTGATTTCTTCAAAGGTTAAATGTTTAGGATAGGCAACCTTACCATAGAGGTTATAGCGGTCAATAGCCAAGAGCAAATCAATAAAAATAGTTTGGGCATTTGCCTCAAGGTTACGAATGTCTTCACGTGTACCAGAAAAAATCACAAGATTTGCTTTTTCTTGTAATTCTGGCGATTCCCCAAAGGTTTCAATTAAAACTCGAATATTTTTGCGTTGATCAAGGCGTGATAAAGCTAAAACAATGGGTTTATTGGGTTCCCGAAGAAAAGATCTGAGGCGATGAAATAAAGGATGTTCCCACTCTGTACCATCAGCTGGGTGAAATCTCTCTAAATCAGTTCCCGGCGGTACAATGCGCATCCGATCCGGTGTGTAGAAATCGTATTGGGCATATTGTTCAATGATTTCTTGATTCGTACTGGTAATCACGCGCTGGGCTGAGGCGAGGGTATTTTCTTCGGCATTAATACGACGGGTGATATTGTAGCGAGCTTCGATGGTTTCTCTATTTATGCCGCTCGCAAGCAAACGTTTACGCTTACTACGTCCTAAAGAATGGCCTGTATGGACAAGGGGTATTTCAAGTTGGTTGGAAAGACGAACTCCCACATATCCAGCATCGGCGTAGTGGGTATGGATGATATCTGGAAGACGGTCTTGGGCTTTTAGATAGGTGAGGGCATTATCAGCAAAGTTGTCCAAATAATCCCAGAGGTCTTCTTTACGAAGATAGTCGTCACAGCCGCAGGAAATACGAACAATGTGAGCTTTGTTGTTAATGGCTTCAAGGGGCTGGGCATAATCTTTGCTTACTGTCTCGTCGTCAATGAGCTTCGTCATCAGGTCGACTTTTCCAATCACTGGCGAGGTGGATAGGGCTTCTGCTAGCTCAACGACATATTTGGTCTGACCACCAGTATCTGAGTCTCGCCCTAGTTCAAGTTCAGTACTCCGAATAAGGCCGTGAATACTGATTAATAAAATATATTTTTCTTGATTAGCCATAGATGTTTTAATGTCACCTGAAATCAACGAAAAGCACTATCGGAAAAGGGTTTATGGGGTCTTCCAATTGCGTCTCAGTCTGTGCGAATATTGTTTATGATAACGCACTAGCAGCCCCGTTAGATGGGTCAATAATCTCCTAGCATAATCTTAAAAAACATCCTGTCTCTTTCGATGGAAAGGACAAAAATCTTCAGATTTTTTTTAGTATTACCTTGTTCTCTTTTGTTGCTTTGTCATTTTTTAAGAAAAACAATCTTCTTCAACAAATAGATATTTAGAAATAAGTAGATATTGAGAAATAAAAAATAGGGTCAGGCTATTTTCTATCAAGTAGTATCTGTAATGTATTGGTCGGGATGTAATTCAAAAAGAATAAAAGGTTATGGTTTTTTTGCTTGGTATTGTTTTGGATTCTTCTGTTTATATATGGGTTTCTTTGATTTTTTAAGGTAAAAAAACTGATATTTAAGATGTTTTAAAAAATATTTACTCTGGATTTTGCTGGGGATTTGCGGATATTCATCGGTAATGCTTGTCCACTTTATGGGGGCTTTTTCAATAATGTCTGTTGATTTTTGTCTTGTGTTAGGACAATGGTTTTTTCTGCGATTTCTGGTTTAGTTGCTGGTGGTTTTGTCGTTGGGGATAGGTGTTTCTCTGGAAGGGTATTGTAGTTTGGGAAGGTCTGGAGGGAGGCGATCGCCACGGTGAGCATACTGGTCGAACCCAGCAGTATTTTGCCCAAGTCGGCGTTGGGATCCCGTTCACTAGGGCCAAACCGTCCTACCAACAGGGGAGCGCCCATAGCTTAATTACGCCATTATCAAAAGTGTTTTTTTGCCGCGTTAATATACCTCCAACCTCTGTAGAATAAACCCCTGCTAGCAATAAGATAAGTAACTTAAAACAAATTGTGAAATCATTCCCTAAACATACGGATCGTTAGCCAAAATGGTCGTAGAAGACAGCACTAACTCGGTGAATCAGTCTATACTTCGCGATGCGATGTTAATTGACATAATGCAAGCATTCTCAGGATCCGAGGACATAACCTTTTAGTTTTTGGGCATCTCGTTATCCATGAAAGATAAAGAACAGACTATGATTCAGGCATTTATCGACTCCTTTGATTGGGGAGTATTGGTAAGTCTTGATCGCCAAGGGCAGATATTAATTAACGATGCGTTTGTTCAAGCTTTTCGGATTCCTCGTGAAGTGCGTTATGAGATGTCCTATGAGAGCCAAATAAGTTACATCGGTAGTTTGTTTCGGGACGAAGAAGAGTTTATCCATGAGGTGCATGATACTGAAACCCAGCCTCTACTAGAAACTCAAGAGCTTTTACATACTATTGATGGCCGTAGTTTTGAGGTTTCAAGCAAGCCTATCCGTCTTGAACAGTTAGTTCTTGGGCGCATTTGGCAGTTTCGTGGCTCGGCAGGTCTCCAATTTGATCATCATGGTGCTGCTTTCGTTGTCAAAAAAAGACAAGAGCTGTTGACAATGTTGGTATCGCAAACGATTCAAAAGCGATCGCCAAAGGAAATTCTACGCAATGTTGTCAACCATATTGGTCAGGTTTTTGCTGTAGAAAGGGCAATCATTTATCAGTTAGACGGAAAAGCACCGGAGGGAATGCGCTTTGAATGGTCGGTGAGGGCCTACGATGCAGGCTATAAAGATTACTACACTTATTTTCAAAATAATCCTTGGGTCTGGAATTTTTATAGTCAATTGCAATGCAACCATGTAGAAACAACAAAGAACGAATCAGTCCGTAAAATTAACACCCTCTTGCAACAGCTTCAGGTAAAAACCTGTCTGAGTTTTCCGATTATTGTCCAAGAACATCTTTGGGGAGTGTTATTGCTCCATAGCTGTTATCAACAACGGGAATGGCTCGCTGAAGAAATTGAATTTATTGAAGTTCTGAGTAATCAAATGGCGATCGCCATCCATCAATACGAGCTCGATCAACAACTGACTAGCAGCAAACAGAAGATCGAAGCTAGCAATACCACCGATGAACTGACTCTGATTCCCAACGCCCGCCGTTTTGAGCAAGTTTTAGAAAAAGAATGGCAACGCCTTGCCCGCGAAGATTTACCGCTAACGGTGATGTGGTGCAAGATTGATCATTTTGATCTTTACTACGAAGTTTATGGCGAAGAACTCGCACAAAAATGTCTGCAACAAGTATCCTGGGCGATCGCCCTTGTCTGTCAACGACCTGCCGATTTAGTCGCTCGATGTAGCCCAGAAGAATTTGGCATAATTTTACCCAATACCGACCTAGATGGCGCGTTATTCCTCGCCGATCAAATCCTCTCCAGTATTCCCAAGCTCAAAATTAATCATCTCCAGTCTCCCATCAATGAATATGTGACTATTAGCATTGGCATCAACTCCATTGTGCCAACCCTAGCCATGTTGCCAACAGATTTAGTGAAATCAACCCGTAAGGCTTTACAACAGGCGATCGCCTCAGGCGGTAACCGTATTAATCTCGGAGAAATGCTTTCAGTTGCAGACCGCTAAAACCTGACCCTGATGCCATAGAGTAGATGTCTCGTTCACCAACATAAACAGACCCTCTACTCGCTCTTGAATTTTAAAATAGTAACCCGCATATTTTACATTGCAGCCTTAGACTCATTGCCGCCAGAAGCCGTTGCCTGACGACCGCGGGGAACTGTTTCCAGCGCTTCTTTTTGCGTCTCGTAAATCTCAAAAACAGAGTCCATCATGGTGACTTCAAAAACTAGACGAGATTCAGGATGAACTTCGCAAATTCGGAAACTACCTTGATTTTTATCAGCATCACGCATGCCAGCGACAAGGGCCGTTAGACCCGAACTGTCGACAAAACTCACCTGGCTAAGGTTAATCACGACATGGGGACTCAGCTTGGAAATACATTGTTGTAGCTCTAGGCGAAATTGCCATGCTGTTCTGATATCAAGCCGTCCACTTGGAGTCAAAACAATAATTGTTGTTCCGTCTGATGCAGTATGCGTTGCTTGTTCGATCGGAATCACACAGACCTCCCAATTGCTAAGTGCAGATAAGAGCAGCTTATAAATTCATGTCTCATCATACTCAATATTATTTGCTTCGTTGCCGATCCGCAGCAAATTTGCGCATATTTACTGAGAAATACACTAATTATTGGCTGGGCGATCGCCCATAACCGCCACCAAGCCTAGTAATATTCCCCAGTTTTTTGATGGCCAGTAACCTAATAATTTAGGATTCCTGCCAATTCGCCCAATCTTGGGGCTTCAGAAAACGCTCATAAAGTTCCGCTTCACGACTACCCGGTTCAGGGCTGTAGTTATACTGCCAGCGAACGAGGGGAGGGAGAGACATCAAAATCGACTCTGTGCGCCCATTGGTCTGTAAACCAAAAATTGTGCCACGGTCATAAACGAGGTTGAACTCAACATAGCGGCCTCGGCGATACAACTGAAACTGGCGCTCATGGTCACCATATTCAATATCTTTACGGCGCTCAATGATCGGCACATAGGCATCCAAGAAAGCACCGCCACAATCTTGGACGAAAGCAAAGATTTCTTCCCAACTTCTTGGGGGCAATTCATTGAGCTGACGACTATGCTCTGCGGCAGCTTTATTGGCTAAGGGGCCTTTATAAAGTTCACCCACACCATTTTGATAATCAAAGAACAAACCACCCACACCCCGGGTTTCGTTACGGTGCTTGAGATAGAAGTACTCGTCACACCAGCGCTTAAAGACGTTGTAATATTCGGGATGGTGGCGATCGCAAGCCGCTTTATAGGTTCGGTGAAAATGAGCCGCATCTTCAGCGAAGGGGTAGTAAGGCGTTAAATCTGCACCACCACCAAACCACCAAACAGGACCCGCCTCAAAATAACGATAATTTAGGTGCACCGTGGGAATAAAAGGACTACGGGGATGCAAAACCATAGAAGTGCCCGTCGCATAAAAATTATGACCTGCCGCTTCGGGACATTGCTTCAAGATAGAGGGAGGCAACTGTTCGCCCCAAACCTCAGAGAAATTCACACCGCCCTGCTCAAGGATATTTCCTTCGGTCATCACCCGGGAACGGCCACCGCCTCCTTCTTCTCGCTCCCAAGCATCTTCTTTGAATTTCCCTGCCCCATCAGCAGTTTCGAGTCCAGCACAAATTGTGTCTTGAATTCCTTTCATAAAGGCGCTCACACGCGCTTTGGAATCGCTGGGGGGAACGGGTTGGTCGATCAATGTCTTCTTATCTGTCTGCAGGGCTGCCATATCGCTTGAGAACTTTTAAAGAAATATTGTTAATGGGAGGAGTTGGTAAAAATACTCTCAATTGTTTTCTGTCCTAAACATCCTGAACCCTTTACGTGGCAAGGACTTTTTCGGAAAAATTTAGGGCGAAACATTATTCAGACTAACTCGAATTGGAGCATTTTCCACTCTCGAATTGTGTTGTTTGATGAAGTTCGTAACGGATTGTTAAGGAGTGGTGATCATGGCGGCTTGGGCGATCGCCCCGACAGCATCTTTAACATTTCTCAATATGGCCACCGGAGTTTTGTAAACTTTGCACCCTAGTATTTTTGTTTTAGGCAATGAGTTAATAGAATAAAACTAGGTTAAGGAATCATTAAGCCGTTTACCTTGCCTTAATACGGAATCCGCCAAGGAGGGTTACAAGCAATGACAACCCAAAGTCATGTTTCGACACCACAAAAACAGCTGTCTTGTCCTGTTTTTTTGGGAAATCAAGCGACGGAGACTCGTCTTGTCGCCCACTGGTTTACGGATAAAGAAGGTAAGCTATTTCGGTCTTGGATTCGAGAGGCGATCGCCAGTAAATAAGAACCCAAAAAGTTCGTTCTAAAAAGTTCCTTGTCAACTGGCTTTCCTTAGGAACAAAATGACAATATACATATCTTTGCCGACATTCAATGCAGAGATTGCCGTTTGCGAAAAAATAGTCAACCGAACAAAAGGAGCGATAAACATCACTCCTTTTTAAATTGAAAAAATTTAAATTGAAAAAAGCTGCATTTTTCTAAATTGCTTTAAGCCTAAAAAAGAATCTAAGAGGCATAAAAATGATGGGGGAGAACCCAGCAAAGAATTGGAGCCAATACAGCACAGGACACAGCAACAACGCCAATAACCTCAATCACTAACAGGCCATTTGTCATGGTCAAATCCTCATAATGTAAGCGAGTGATGACAATTCCATAGTAGCCCTGACTTCCATAGGCGGTGTCTGGATTGAGGTTAGCGAGTATAAAACTTTAGCTTGAGATAACAAACGTTACAGCAATCAGGGCAACGACTAGTACAGCGCCAATAATGCCGATTATGGCAGTATTTTTTTGCGCATCACCAGTTTTTGGTTCTGCTTTATACATTGTGGGTTCTACGGCAAAATTATTGAGCTTGCCGTCTTCATCTTCGATTTGATAAGCCATTTAGTAAGATTCCTTTTTTTTAAAATAAGATTTTGATGCTTTTTTATTGAGACAATTTTAGGAATTTACTTTATATTCATCGATAGAACTCAATAAAAGTTCAAGATTCTCAGGCTCCCATGCCGGCATAATGCTTTAGGCCTTTACGCCAAAAATAGCGGTTCAGGACAAAGAAAATCAGACTCCATACCGCCATCACCACAAGGCCTTCCCACAAACGTACAGGTAATCCCATGATGATCGCAGCAGGAAAATAAATAACATAGGGAAAAGGGGTGAGTAAGGCAATTTCACGCATTAATGGCGGAAAGGTTTCGAGGGGGGCAATATAGCCCGATAGAAAAATGTAAAACAAAAACCATGTTTGCTCAATGGCACTGGCTTTCTCGACCCAAAAGGCTGCCATGGCAAAGGTGTACTGCATTAAAAAACGCATACCGAAGGCGATCGCCGTCGTGAAGAGACATAGTAAAACCTGCCCAAAGGAAGGCACCCAGCGGACATCGGGATAAACAACAAAAAACACAAAAACAAGCACGGCAATAAAAGGTAGACGAGCCAGTCGCTCCGACATATGGCCAGCTAAATGTCGCCATGCAGGATCAATCGGCTGTAGCAGAGCAAATGACAGCTTACCTTCTGAAACTTCCTTTTCGAAATCCCAAATTACCCAGACCAGCGTAAATTGGCGAATCGCAAATACGGCAATAAAATACCGGGCAAAGTCCAAAGCTGACAGTTGCAGCTCTACAGAATTGGCAGCTTCTGTCCAGACCCCCAGCAAAATCATCGGTAGCGACCCGGAGAGCACCCAGAAAAAAAGTTCAGCTCGGTATTCCACCATATAGGCGTAGTAAACGCTTAGTAATGTGGTGATTTTTCGGAAAGGCGATCGCAGCATGAGATTTAGTAAAAGAAAAAAGAAAGTTAATAATCCAAGTGAAATTCTTAGCCCGTAGGACGCTTCAAAGCAAAAACTTGCAACATTTAGTCAACTATGACTGTTAGTTTCTCAAAAAAATCAAGGTATTATTGATTTAGATGGCAACATTGTCCTTGTATTAACCCTGCATCTACAGCAAGAAATACTTTTCTTGGTTCATTTCTCCTATTATTTTGTTAGCAGTCCACCCAGCATCGTGAATGTCGAGGTTTCCCCGCCATGCGTAAACTTTATTTACTCTTACCTGCCCTTGCCCTGACTATTGTTGTGGGCAGCTGTTCTTCCGGTGGGGATGAAGAGACCCCGACAGACACCTCCGGACAGCCTGCAACGGAGCAAGCCGCGCCTCCAGCAGCAACAGCGCCTGCATCCACTCCCGATCCTGCGCCTACCGCAGAAGCCGAAGATGAGGGACAGCCATCAGATATCCTCACCGGCATTAGTCTAAATCCTGTATTTATTCCTTCCACCGATCCTGATGCTCGTCGTAATGCAACGGCTGAAGGCCGCACAGATCCTTTTGCGGACATCGCATTTAGCCCAACGGTCGTCTTTGCACCAGAGCCGCCGCCAGAGCCAGTTACCCCTCCCCAAAACGTGCCATCGGTTCCTCGTGTTACTCCTCAACCCGCACCTGCGCCAACGAATAGTAACGCTAACGCTAGCGGAAACGTTGGTAATGGAAATAATAATGCGTCATTAGTGAGTCTTGGTGCAGATCCTACCGGTAGCTCGGTTTCTTCAACTTTGGATTTTTCCCCTGTTTTACCGGCAGCACCGATCGCGCAACTTGCAGAGGAAACGCAGGTAACAGGCATTATTCAGCTCAACGGTGTAGACAACATTATGGTTAAGGCACCCAATGAAGAGTTTAGCCGCTATGTTCAAGTGGGTGATTTTATTGCTGACGGTCAAGTTAAGGTGAAGCGGGTTGATTTCCGCCGCAATTCTCCCGTTGTTGTTCTTGAGCAATTAGGGATTGAGGTTTATAAAGAGATTGAAGATGTGTTACTCGCTGATCGGAGTGGTAGCCAGTCCACTGGGTCAGAGGTTGAGGCTTCTGAGGGTTAATGTATTCAGCTAGGTTGGTTGTCTGTTCCTAAAGCTCGAATGGTATTAATAATTTAATACATTAATAATATTGATAGCGGGTCGCCTTCGGTTTCTGGGGCGGCTTCTGCTTTAGGGGTAGAATTGGGAGTCATTGTGTTCTGCTTTCCGTAATGATGCAAAAGACCCTCCCTGAAACGATCGCCGAAAAACTTATTTTAAAAGGGTTATCTCTGGCTGTTTACCGCGAAGTGGCAGCCCATCTTAGACAGATTGTCGGGCTAGAGGTTGAACTCGAACCCCAGCGATCGCCCGCATTTGATTATCATCAAAGTCAAATTGGCGCGATGATTATTCGTTATCCAGAAACATTTACCGCAGAAAAACTCCAAATCATTACAGATATTTTGACTTTTTACGGCGATCGCCATGGTCAGCAGTGGAGTCGTGAAAAGCTGAGCTAATCGACCACAGCCCGTTAGTAAAAAATCCCAATAGCAAAGTAAACTCTTACAATTGGCACAGAAATGGATCTCTTTGCGTCAAAAACAAGAGAACGAATATTTTGTGTTTAGAGGAGCCGATTCGTCGATGAAAAACATTACATACTTGATGCCAGTTGTGGCGATCGCCCTAGCGACAGTCAATGCATCCCCAGCTCAAGCCCAGCAAGTGGGCGAATTTTCTATCCCCGCAGCAACCCACCAGAACCAAGCCACAACCATTTCCACTGAACCAATCACGATCGCCCAAGGTCGCGAACGCTACCCAGAAACTAGCGCATCTGAAAAATACAGCTACGTTGGTATCGGTGCGAATATTGGTCTCAGTGACGAAGACAAAGGCGTTGCAGATGGTGGCTTTGCCGTCATTAGTAAAGTGGCGATTACGAACAATATCTCTGTCCGTCCCGGCGTTTCTTTCGGTGACGATGCAGTCATTACTGTGCCCATTACCTATGATTTTACGCTGCGTGGCCGTGACCCCTTTGTCGAAAATTCATTTACGCCCTACATCGGCGGTGGTGTCGCTTTTGATACTGGTAGCGATGAAGATGCTGATTTTCTTGTGACCGGTGGCATGGACTATCGTTTTGCGAAAAATTGGGTCGGGAATCTTGGGGTAAATGTTGGCTTTGCCGATGATAATACCGATATTGGTGTGGTATTTGGTGTCGGATACGCTATTCCCCACCGTAATTAATTGCTGAGAAAACCGGTGGTTATTTCCAGTTATAGTAGTTTCGAATCAGAAATAGAATTCTTTTGTTCGCTAAAGTCTAAGGGAAAATTAGTGTCAGTGGCATAGCTTTCTGCAACTCTTTCCCCATAGGAAAAACTGCCCCAAGGAAGGACAGAAGAGAGTCTCTAGACCTTATTCGAAATGACTATAAAAGAAAGTACAATAGGTCGATTTTCTAAAATCTTTATTCCATGGAAATTTAAAGGATTAACTTTCTCAGATTTAGTCGAAATAACTATCCCAGTATTGTTATCAGCTAATTTAGCCTGCACCTCTCGGAAATGAGAGGTTTTTTTGTGCCTATTAAAAACCGGGCAAACCCATTCTGTTTAGCTGCTAGAAGTCTCAATTATCCTATTACTCGGCTAAGTTAGCACGTTTTTCAAGGGCGAGAAATTTGGCTTCAAGGGAATCATGGAGATCATTTTCTGCTTCTAAAGACCACATTGATGCTTCAAGGTTGGCGATCGCCGGCTCTAGTATACCGGCTTCCATTTCAGCCCTGAGACGGTGCAATTGCTGTTGAGCTAGCGCAGATCGAATGCGGGAAATGTACATTTCTTTTTGCATTTTTATCTGATTGATTTTTGTTTCTAGATCGCGCAAATTTTCCCGGACATCTTCAATAAATATTTTTTGCTCTTGTCCTTGCTTTGTTAGATTCGTGGCGACTGTTTGATAGCTATGACTGCGGGCGATCGCCTCTTTACTCAGCAGTTCGTCGCCGTAGGCCAAAGCCATTTGCGCCCGATTTTGCCACCGTTGCACCAAAATAATCGCCTGTTGCCGCTGACGATCAACCCGTTTAGAACTAGCAACAGCCTGGGCTACGCTACGCCGCATTTGAATTAACTTTTGCTCCATTTCCCAGAGGGTTTGCTCAAGGATAATTTCCGGATTTTCTTCATCCCGAAACAGCCGATATACACCTTGTCGAAAATTTCCGAAGAAGCCCATTATTCCAACCTTTAGCCCTCTAAATTCAATCTAACGTATTTTTTGAGAGCATTTAGTTTATGGCGCTGGCGTGAGTTGGTGATGGTAAATTTCTGCGGCAATTTGGGCACTCCTAAATTTCTGCACAAGGGATTCTGCCGCTCCAGCAGTGGACACTTCGGCGAGTTGAATCGCTCGCCCGGTGGGAAAAGTCCGTATAAAAGCGTCGCTTACTTGGGTTTGTGCCTTCGTCAAAGCTGGCGAACTGGTATTACGGAAAATGACATAGTAATAATCAATCTTCAGACCATCAGGAGTAACTAACGGCGTTGCCGTAGTCGGTTGGGTCGCGGCAACTTGGGGGGTAACAGGAAATGGAGTGAGGGGCTGCGGACGTAACGAAGGGGGCAATAGAGCAGAGGCGAGATCCTCCCGTCCAGTGGGAGGGACAAGGGGTTCCGGTATGGGAGTTGGCTGGGGCACAGGAGTAGCCTCAGTATTTGGATTGGGGTTTGTCGATTCCGCTGTTGGGGCGATCGCCACCGCTTCATTCGGGTCAACCACACTGAGATTATCAAGACTGAGGTCCAAAAACTCTTCCGAGGCCAAATTTACCGTTGTCGGTGCAAGGGCTGGACTGACCTCACCAGTCGAAGCATCCGTTGCCTCTAAATCTGCAACATCTTGGGAAGCAGAAGGAAACAAAACATTAGGAAATAAAATTGCAAAAAGTAGCAAAGTCAAACCGACAATGCCCGCTCCCACCAGACTGGCTCGGAGGGGAGTCCACTGAACATCCTTCGCAGCACTTTCTGGAGTTTCCCCATCCCGCTCTAGGGTTTTCAGTAGCTCTTCCGAAGAATCTAAATAGTCTTGCGGCAGAACATCACGATTTTCTAAATTTAAAAGCTCTTCGTTAGCAGACTGCTCGCCGCCACCTTGCTCTTGTAAAGATTCCAGCGCTTGCAACACCTCAGGAGAATAGGAGCTCGGATTTTCAGGTGTTGGGAGAGAAATATGACTAAAACTAGAATTGGACGATGCAGTTTCTACTTCCGAAACGACATCAATCACGTCAGGTTGTGGCGCTTTGAGTTTGTTCCCCGCAAGATTAGCATGGGAGTCAACCATTTCAGGGCGATCGCCCGCCGTGACGATCTGACGACGATACCTTCTCAATTCAGAATCCAGATCAAGTTCCAAACTACCCAGAGCAGTTTCTAAAGATGGGTTATTCGAGATCGTTGAAACAGTCTGGCTCATTCGAAGGACTCCTTTTTTATTTTTTACGACTTACTTGATTACTGTTGTAATTACGGTTGAAAAAAACCGCATAAAATTGTTAAACATTGATTATTAAACATTGATTTTTAAAGGATAGCACCGAATATATGAGAATGTTTCTCCCCGAAGCACCGAGCTTAAATGATTGTTAACATAAACACTGCAACATGTTCATCCCTGTCATTCTTCACCAAGGCGCATTTAATTAAAATGTCCAGATGGTAGTCATAGTATTAAAAATGACGTCGATTTTCCCCCTAATGCTGTCATGCCTAGATAATGCCTAACATCTTACTCATTGAAGATACAGAAGTGGTACGTCTTAGTACTGCAGCAGTCCTTAGACGAGAACAGTTTGCCGTCACCACAGCGTGCAATGGTCAAGAAGGAGTGGCGATCGCCCTAGACCTCAAACCAGACCTAATACTGTGCGACGTTATGATGCCAAAAATGAATGGCTACGAAGTTTTAGAGCTCCTCAAACAAAACCCCCAAACACGCACAATCCCCTTTATTTTCCTCACCGCAAAAGACGCAAGACAAGACATCCGTCGCGGCATGCACCTCGGCGCAGACGACTATATTACCAAGCCCTTTAGTCGCCACGATCTCCTAGAGACAATCCAATCACAACTCAAGAAAAAAGCAGCCATCACCGCCCATTACGAAGACTACATTCAACGCCTAGAAGACTCCCCCACCCGCAAACAAGCTCAAGATGCCATTACCGGACTTAATAACCTTTATCACCTTTTAAACCAATTCAACTTCTTCGTAAACCGTTTAGACAATCAACAAATCCACCAGCCCCGCAGCACATTTCACCTGCCCTTCTGTCTGATTCAGCTAGAACGAAACGACACAGCCAAACAAATTTTCAACTACGAACAGTACAACCAACTACTTAGCCAAGTCTTTGTAAGAATTAGCGAACTCCTAGGGGAAAATGGCGAACTCGCACTCATTAGCGATAACGAATTTGCACTCCTACACAACCCAGTAGACAAACAACAGTACGCTAGTCAGTTGACCCAAGCCATTGTCAAATCATTTCAAACCCCCTACATCATTGACGATCAGGAAATTTTTCTCGACGCTCGCCTATGCATTAGCTTCTATCCCCGCTCCGGCCATGACCTCGATGAGCTGATCCAAGTCGCCCGCTCTACCCTGAGTAACTCAGCCAAATTTAGTGCCGAAAAATGCTTCTTTGCCGAAGGCGAAAAATACATCAATAGTCAAAAGCGCGCTGTCCTAGAAACAGAACTACACTACGCTTTAAAACGAGATCAGCTCGATGTTTTCTATCAACCACAAATTGACCTCGTTACCGGAAAAGTTTCAGGCTTTGAAGCCCTACTACGGTGGCATCACCCAGACCTCGGTCAGATTTCACCAGCGGACTTTATTCCCATCGCCGAAGAAACCGGTTTAATCCAATCAATCGGCTACTGGAGTTTACGCATGGCAGCCTCAGAAGTACGTTATTGGCAAAAAACCTACCAAGCCGATCTTCGCCTAGCCATCAACCTTTCAGGATACCAACTAAATTACGAATACATTTGCCATGACATTCTTCAGATTTTGGCAGAAGAGGACTTCAATCCAGAAGATCTTGATATTGAAATTACAGAGTCTATTTTGATTGAGGATTTTCACGTCTTAAGTGACAAGTTAAGGCAACTCCAACAGGTCGGCATTAAAGTTGCGATCGACGATTTCGGGACAGGTTACTCTTCGTTTAATTACACACGACTGTTTCCGTGGGATATTCTTAAAATTGATCGCTGTTTTGTAAATAATCTCCATAAAAGCAAAGTTAATGCAGCCATTACCAAAGGCCTGATAGAAATGTCCCATGCCCTAGGTTTCACCGTCATTGCGGAAGGTGTTGAAAATAATTCAGAATTAGCAGTACTCAATGACTATGGTTGTGACATTGTTCAGGGCTACTTTCTTGGTCGACCGGTGTCAGCAGAGATATTAGAAAAAAATATTTTCCAAAATTTTGACACCGTTAGTTACTAATTTGTTGACGTATTTTGTTGAATCAAATTGCTTTAAAATGTAGCCAATTATCCTGACTCTCATAAAAACAAGATTTGGTTTATTAGTAGCTAAAGGTCTCTAAAAATAGGCTTTTTGGGAATTTGTGCTTTAGGAATAGACAGAGACTGAAGTGGCAAGTGTTATTTTTTGTAATATTTGTTAATCTTTCTCAGGCAAAGTCCTTTACTCCTCTATGCTAATCAGTAAGAAATATTCTTTTTTCAAAGTCTTCTGATATAGCGGAGGTCTGATTTGACAATTCCATTATTACAATATGCCCCTTCTAGCCAAAATGGCCGGGTAGCGGGATATGACCCCAGAGGCGATGAGCAGGCTTTTATTTTCACCACAGAAAATGTCATTAGTAATTCTGACTGGGACGTGTTGATCGATGCTGCATATCGTCAAATTTTCTTCCACGCTTTTAAGGCGGATCGTGAGAAGTTTTTAGAGTCTCAGCTACGGAACGGCCAGATTACTGTCCGTGACTTCATTCGTGGGCTATTACTCTCTGAAACCTACCTAAACAGTTTTTATTCTAAAAATAATAACTATCGCTTCGTTGAGCAGTGTGTACAACGTGTCCTTGGACGGGATGTATACAGTGAGCGCGAGAAGATTGCTTGGTCTATCGTGATCGGCACTAAGGGTGTTGCTGGTTTCATTGATGAATTATTAGGCACTGATGAGTACCTAGATAATTTTGGTTATGATACTGTGCCTTACCAACGTCGTCGGACTTTGGCTAGCCGTGACAAAGGTGAAACTCCTTTCAACATTAAGTCTCCTCGCTACGATGCTTACTATCGTGCTCAGATTGGATTCCCACGGGTTGTTTGGCAGAATGCTGTCCGTCGCTTCCGTGCTCCTGAGGCTATGCCTAAAGCGGGCGATCCTTCGTTGCCAATGTATATGAACATGGCTCGTAGTGCGAAGATTCCTACGGTGAGTGTGCAAATTTCTACTGCGAATATTAGCTTGGCTTCTGTTCCTTACCGCAAGAGCTAATGCGAAGGTTTTTGTTATGTTTAACGAAATCTAAGTTAAGAAAAACACTTTAGTTTCTCGGCTTTTTTTACCGCCTTAAATACTATTGATATGCTGATTAGTTTGTCTTTAGTCTTTGATGGCGGTAATTTTTATGGGCAATTAGTTTTGAGAAAAATTATGGGGTCAAAGGTGTCGTGATTCTGAATAAAGAGTGGGTGACTATTTTGTTTTGTTCTGTTTTGTTTGGGGAAGCTCAGGGCTTCTGAGAGGTGGTCGCAGTTCGCGGAAAATTTGCCTCTAAGTGATTATGGGAGGCAAGGCTATGTCTTTTTTGAGCCTTGATGATTGCTGGGATTAATTGGATTTTGTCTAGATTGACTGGGGTTCTGTCTGGTTTTGTCTTCGCTCTTTGAAAGGGGGATAAATCGGGAAACAGAATTATTTTAAACAAGGGAATCATCAGTCAAGAATCGTCAATTTATGGGTTATTAATTGATTCTATGGTGGGGTTTCGTGGTTTTGAGATTGTTCTGTTCTTAAAAGGGGGGTATTTGATTTTGATGCGCAATGTTTATGTGTTGGCGATCGCCTCAACATTCTGGGCAAAACTACGGTGATTTTATCTCGTTATCCCAAAAAAAATCAGCCCTGAAGAGCTGACTTGATTTTGATTATTTTTTTAGGTTGGGTTAGGCAAAGATAAACTATTGGGGTTCGTAGCCAGAGTTGTATTCGTTGAAAGCTCGACTCGGTTTAAGGAGGTTTTTGCCTTCACGTAGTGGGAGATCAAAGAGCTTACGAAAAGTGTTGTCGATGTCGTTAAAGTCTGCTTGGCCGACTTCGTCAAATAAAACTTTACCGTTCTGGTCGAGGATGACTGTTTGGGGAATTTTGCCGGAGTAGTAATAGCCAACTTCGTCTTTGCTGTAGCTTTGTTTGATGGGAATCGAATCGACTGCCACGGGGATAATGCTAATTACTTTTTCGTAGTAAGACTGAATTTCGGAGACGATGGGGGCAAAACGCTTACTGTCGCTGTTGTCGTCAACGTAGAACACAATCAGGGCGGGTAATTGGCGATCGCGGGTTTCCTTGAGGCTCAGTCGGGGAGGAACTAGGGAACCGTTACCGGCGTAAAGCACAAAGATATTGCCGTCGTAACGATCGTCGTTCAGACCAGCCCAAGCCGGGGAGATACAGGTCGAGAGCATTGTGACTAAGACAATGCAGAAGCTAAGGAAAAGACGCATAAAAATAGATCGCCGGGCTGACATCATGGATTTTTTGACTCAAAAATCTTTACTAAAGGTCGTCACGAAAATCAATTATCGCATTAGCCTAGGAGCATGGGTAGGGCGATCGCCAAAAAACCTAAGAAGAAATACTTATCGGTGGGCAAGAAACCGTCACTATCGAGCGATTTTGGGCTTTAACGGCAGTTATGAATGAGCAGCAACAGGCAATTTTTTTTCAGGAGCTAGCAGCGATGCTCAAGGCTGGTGTGGGGATCGGTCAGGCTGTGGGACTCGCATCGATGAAGACTAAAGGGAAGGGACAGCTCCGTTGGCAACAGGTGGGCTTCCAATTGGAGCGTGGTGCAAGTTTGGCGGCGGCGTTTAAGTCTTTAGGTCAGGAATTTTCGCCTTGGGTGATGGCTGTGGTTGGCCTGGCTGAAAAAAGTGGTGCTTTGGCGATCGCCTGTGAGGATTTAGCGAAAACCTTGACGGAAATAGTGGCCCGTCGTCGTTTAATTCGTGGCATGGTGCTACGACTTTTTCGCATGGTGTGGTCATGGACAATGGTCTTTTTTTTATTGCTCGGTGGTGTGGTCACGAGTTTAAGTTTTTGGTTAGTGGCCACTGGTGTGGCGCTCGTTTTAGTCGGCTTTATTTATGGTGCAATCCACTGGCCGCCTCTCGGCGATCGCCTCCGCTATGTGCCGCCTTTTAAAAGATTATTTGCTTTCCAGACCATGATTAACCTCAGCTATTTGCAGCTGCCCCTAGATTGCGGCATCTCCCTCGGCTCAGCTTTAGATTGGCTGAAACGCGATTTTCCTGACCCAGTGATCAACCAAATGATGCGACGCGTTGAACCACAGGTGCGTCGCGGTAAGGAACTATCAGACACCGTGCAGCCCTATTGTTCACCGATGGTTGTACAGATGATTCGTACTGGCGAGGCGGCAGGGACATTATCAAAAAGTTTTGAACAAATTCGGTACTACTACCAACGGGATCTACGTCGCGCGATTCAAGTTCTTAATTTACAGGTGATGTTGATTAGTTTGGTAAGTTTTGGCTTGTTTGTCTTTTTTGCGGGTTCCCAAATGCTGGATTTATTGGTGCTAAATTTACCCAATTAATTTTCCTGTAGAGCCTTTACAACGCGATTGAGACCGACGGAGTTTGAGGCTTTAAACAGGATGCGATCGCCGGGTTTTAGCTCGGATGTTAAGGCCGTAATGAGGGCAGTATGGTCGGTAAAACATTGACTGGAAATGTTGGGTGCTGCCGTGGCGATCGCCTCCGCTACCGGTTCGTCGGCTAAGACAAACAATTGATCAAGCCGTAGCTCCTCAACTTTTGCGCCCACTTGTTGGTGGAGCTCTGGCGCAAATGCCCCTAACTCTTTCATGGTTCCGAGCACGGCAATATGGCGATCGCCCTTCGCACTTTTTAATAGCTCTAGAGCCGCCAACATCGATTCCACACCAGCATTGTAGGTTTCATCGAACAAAACAATATCGTTGGGTAACTGGATTTGCTGGGAGCGTCCCTTCGGCATCGCTAAGGAAATCCCCTGTTCGAGCTGCGCCCAACCCAAGTTTAAAACCTGCATCACACCCAATGCAGCCAAATAATTTAAGGCATGATGTTTCCCCGCTAAAGGCAGAGAAAAGATGTGATCTGCGACCGTTAACGTCCCCGCATCATCATATTCGCCCCGTAACTCACCCTTGGCCAAACCATAGGTTAGAGTGTGCCCCGACCACACCGTTTTAGCTGTCGCCATTAACCGCTCATCATCACCATTGAGAATTGCCACACTCGTATCCGGCATAAATTCCAGTAGTTCACACTTCGCGGCGGCGATCGCCTGCCGAGACCCAAGCCGACCAATGTGTGCCGTGCCAACATTTGTAATAATGCCAATTGTCGGCATAGCAATCTCAGCTAAGCGAGCAATTTCCCCTTTACCACGCATCGCCATTTCAATGACGGCAAAATCATGGTCTTTTGTAAGATTGAGCAGCGTTTTGGGCACACCGATTTCATTATTAAAATTCGCTTCCGTTTTGAGCACATTCCCTTGGGTCGCCAAAACTCCCGCAATCAATTCCTTCGTACTGGTCTTCCCCACCGAGCCCGTAATGCCAATGATCGGAATATCAACCTGCTTACGCCACCAATGGCCAAGATCTTGGTAGGCCCGTACCGTGTCCGCCACGATCCATTGCGGTAAAGTCGTCTCAACCTCTCGGCTCGTAATCACGGCGATCGCCCCAGCTGCCCCTGCCTGTGTCACATAGTCATGACCATCAAAACGTTCACCCACCAAAGCCACAAACAGATCCCCGGCACAAATTTCCCTTGTATCCGTCGAAATACTTCGTACTGTGCCATTAGCAAAATTAACAGGCGATCGCTGGAGATTTTGCCCCAAAATTTCTGTTAACAGCGATAAATCTAACGAAATACCCATAACCACCGAAAATCAAGCGCAACTTTCAGGCATCTTATGTCATTTTGTCCCACCAGTTAACCCAATCTTTCTCCCGATCAACCACAACTTACCCTAGCCCCAGCCATGGACAAAGCAAACAACCATCATAAAAAAACGAAAACACTCTCATTTACACGACAGAAAAAAACGGCGATCGCCCAGACAATCTTCACTAAATTCTTACGGTATTTTCGCAGTATCAACCCTAGGATAAAGGTAGGATAATAAGATAATCTCATCCCTAAACCCCCACAACAACTCTAAAATTTTTGACAAAACCAATATTTCACAAAAAAAAGACTTACTTAAAATAGAAATACTCCACCCACCGACTCACCCCTCCGCCTTTCTATAATTGTTTCGGGTACATCAGTTTTTTAACTGCCAGATTAAATTATTCCCTTTTCCCTTTTCTGTTCCATTAACCCTACCCAAAAAAGAAACAGCGTGACTAAAGCTTCTCCTCTAGTATCCCCTCTAAGGCATACAACCTATGCCGAGCAGAAGCTGTATGACTATTTACTCTACTCCGTTCAAACACAAACACCGGAAGAATTACTCCCTCAATTTCAACAATTCCTCCTAGAAGGCCGCGATGCCCCCAACGAAGAACTCAAACAAGCCCTCCATGAAGTTCTCAATGATCCGGCCATTGACGAAGATTTTAAGTATATTTTGAATCGCTGTTGCCACATTCTCATTAACCGTTGGCAGATCCACCCACAGCTCCAAAAAGCCATTCCCAAACTGGTGGATTTATTTAAATCTGTACCGCCACCGAATCTCTCGACTTCTCGCTTTTCCCGTCGACTCCGACAGCTTGTTGCCGACTTTATTAAGACAGAGCAATATTTGACACTACAACGTCTGTCGCGGGTGATCGAGATTGGGGGGAAAGATTTCACTTGGAGTGATGACAATATCCCCGTAGGTCAGCTCATTCGTCGCTATCCTTACCTTTATGAGCATTGTTTGCTCAGCGAAGACAGTAGCATTGAGCACCAACAAACCGTACGGCAAGTCCAAGAACGAATTCAGCGCTCCTTTGAACTTGATTTATCCAAGTACGTGACTTACCAAGTTCGTCTTGCTCAGCTAGCGCGGCGCACGCAATCGATGAAGCAGGCGCGTCGTATGCTCCATGGTGTCCACAACCCGACCTTGCTCACGGAAAGGGAGCTTGGCACGGCCTTAAAAAGATTTGTCGGGAAGCCGGAAAGGGGTCATAGCTATCGAGATTTATCGCGGCATTTTTTACGGCGCAGCTCGGAAGTGGTGTCCTATCACGAGTTTAAAAATGAGCTTTTTGGGTATTTGGTTTCAAGTGTTGATCGAAAATATGGTGATTTGCAGTTTAATAAGCGGCTTTACCAGAAATTACAAACCATCTTGCCCCGCTATGATGACCATCGCCCCAATGAATTGTTAATGATGCGGACGACTAGTCAATTGCTTAATTTTTTGGTGGTTGATAGCCCGCAAAATCCTGAGCACTATATCTTCGTGGATATGATCACAAATTTGGGGCCTACGGCAACGGTTGCTTTACTTTTGAAGTTGGTTCTCATGTGTGGTAAGGCAAAACCTCATTTAGAGCGGCGTTTTTCGATTTTGTTTAGCCATTATGAGTCCCATTCGAAAGATGGTGTTCCTTGGTTAGTTAAATCATTGGAAAATTTGCATATTGCCTTAAGTGTGCATTTTGGGGATGCGGATGTTTCTTTCTTGAAGCAAATTATGTAAGTTGCCTCTCTAGGGGTTTTAAGATATTTTATTGACTGTTTATGGCTGTAGATCCGGCTCATGTTGCGGCCACAATTTCGGCGATCGCCCCGATGAGTTAGGGATTTTAGCGTGATCCCTCCAGCAACTTTTAGAATTCATTAGCCAGCAAGAAAAAGATCTTCGAGATCAACAATTACGACAAACAAATTATTTAAAAACGGTACTCAGCGAAATTTTTTAGCGGCGTTTTGGCAAATCTGTTGGTTTTTACGAAGCCCAACTTGAAAAGCATTCTCTAAATTTAGAACTTTCTGAGGCGATAAATGGGGCGATAAATGGGGCGATCGCCGCAAAAACCTTTGAAGAATTTATCGAGCAATCAGTCTTAAAATCATAAAAGCTTAAATTTGGGCAATCAAGATTTCAGGAGTCACCGCGGGAATTGGAGAGTTTTTAAAGTCTTTTAGATTTCGAGTAACAATTAATTGAAGATCCACTGGTGCAGCCGCTGCAACTTGAATGGCATCTTCAAAATCTTTATATCCAAGTTCAATTGCTTTTTCTAAAGTACGTTTATTTACATCACAAATTGTCATAATCTTCAGTAATTCTTTGACAGCTTCTAGTGCTCCTTCTTTATCTTTAGTTTTTACGGACATTAAAGAATAGATATCTTTAACTGATGTGGCAGAAACAAAAGCTTCTATCTTATCGTTGGCGATCGCATCAAACAATATTTTTGCATTCTCGTTAAAAGGCTGACGTTTCATAAAAAAGTCAAGGATGACATTAGTATCAAACAAAACTTTCACTATTTATATTTCTCCATCAGTCCTTCAAACAAGATTTGATCAACCTCTTCATCCATTGGTGCAGATTCATCAGTTGCAGCGCAACCATACAAACGTTCCACAATCGCCATTTTTTCTTCTGTACTGAGGCGATCGCCTCCTAATTCTTCTTCCATGTCTACTGCATCGAATTCTTGTAAGGCTTTTTCTAAATACTTCATGGCTGCAGCTTTCTTTCTAGGCCTTAAGTTATTATCTATCTCGATTAAGCTCACTACGTGTTGAATCAGCTGACTGATCCTATTCTTGTGTGACGACGGCAATGCTCCGAGCTGCCGGATCGGGTGAAAGTTTTCATAGTCTTCTTTGATTTTGGGATAAATTGATTCCAGTTCTATTTCTAATTTATTTAATAAGTTAACTGCTTCAGAATCTCGAAATTTGTTTTGTCTAGTTAATCGTTTTTTATAAGCCAGAAATATATCATTGAGAATTTTATCTATACCTCTGGCTCTCATATTGAGCTTTACTTTAAATTTCTTTATAAACGATGTTGAATTTTGTGATTCTAAGAGTAAAAATAGCTGTTGTAGTAGAAAGTGAAACCGAGGTGCTTGGTAACTGCTAAAAATCCCTTGGTCAGCATTTTGAATTTTACCAATATATATAAATAGAATTTCATACAGTTTGTCTATGCTTTCAGGATCATCCATTGGAAGTGAAAGAACCTGTATTTTCTCTTGAGCTGTAATCATTGTCTTAATACTTGGTTTAAAAACAAGATGATTTTTGAGAATATTTGTTCTATGCTAACGCTCTAACGCTAAAATTTTAGTCCGTCCTATCTCTACAGATTTCCCTTGCGCCTATGGTGCATATCAAGCAAATTGAGCTGACCCACTTCAAATCCTTTGGTGGCACGGTTGCAGTTCCTCTGTTGCCGGGTTTTACTGTCGTTTCAGGGCCGAATGGGTCGGGCAAGTCCAATATTCTTGATGGCATTTTATTTTGTTTGGGTTTGGCGAGTTCGCGGGGGATGCGGGCAGAACGTCTGCCGGATTTGATTAATACCAAGCAGGCTTCTGGAAAAGGTGCAGCGGAAACGACGGTTTCGGTAACGTTTGACCTTGGGGATTTGGCGCAGCAATACGACGCAGAAGAAAAAGATGAGTCTGAATTACAGGAACTTTTAAGCCAATTTCGCAGCACAGATTGGACAGTGACGCGGAAGCTACGGGTCACAAAAAGTGGGAGTTATTCTTCGACGTATTTGATTAATGGTGAAGTTTGCACGGCAGGGCAGCTCCATGAGCAGTTAAATCGTCTGCGTATTTATCCTGAAGGTTATAACGTGGTGCTTCAGGGTGATGTGACACGCATTATCACGATGAACTCGCGGGAGCGGCGGGAAATTATTGATGAGTTGGCGGGAGTCGCGGAATTTGACCGCAAAATTGACCAGACTCGTTCGACTCTCAATGAGGTGAAGGAACGGGAAGATAAGTGCAATATTATTCGCACTGAATTAGAACGTACTCTCGAAAAGTTGGCGGATGACCGGGTTAAGGCGGAAAAGTACCAGCGGCTAAAAATTGACCTGGCGCGACAACAGCAACGGGAAGTTTTATTGGTTTGGCGATCGCTGCAAATTCAGGAGCAGAAATTACAGTCGGATATCGCGTCGGGGGCAAGGGAACGGGCGGAACTAAATCAACGGATTAATAATCTTGATACGGAAATTTTCGAGACAAATAAAGAATTAGAAACCCTTAATGCCAAGGTAAAAGCCCTCGGTGAGGATGAGCAACTTTCGGTCGCGTCGAAGCTCGCAACGCAAAAGGCGAAGCGTAGTCAATGGGAACAGCGTCGAGGTGAACTCACAACCCAACAGGGGCGATCGCAGTCCATTCAGACCCAGCTTTTAGGGGAAATCCAATCCAATCAACAAACATTGTTGCGGTTAGAAGAAGAGAAACTAACGTTGCAGGAAGAGACGCTACCCAAACTTGAGGCAGAACGTCAAAAAGCTTTAGAAACAGTGGAGCAGAGCCGTATACAAGCAGATGAGTTGGCTAGTTCTTCGGAGGCATGGGTGCAAGAACAGGCGGGACTATCGCGACAGGTGCAGGATTTGCAACGCACCTTAACGCCCCAACGCACGGAGCAGGCGCAATTACGGGAACGGACGAGTCAGCTCGACCAAAAGATTGCAGAGCAAGGGAAACAGCTTGCCGAAACCAACATCGAAATTGCCCAAAAGGAAACCGACCTCGAACAATACCAAGCGCAACTGACCCAAACGCAAACGGATATCCAAAGTCTGGCACAGAAGTTTGCCAATGCGGAAGAGAATCTGCGGCTAGAAAAAGAAACTGGCGATCGCCTCGAACGAGAATTACGAGATAAACAGCGGCAGTTAGATAAATTAGAAGCCCGTTCCCAAGCGCAACAGGAAGCCCAAGGAACCTTCGCGACGAAGGCGATCCTGAATGCCAAATTACCCGGTGTCCATGGCTTAGTGGCGCAGCTGGGTCAGGTAGAGAAAAATTATCAGCTTGCCCTCGAAATTGCAGCAGGTGGCCGCCTCGGTTTTGTGATCGTCGAAGATGACCTCACCGCATCAGCCGGGATTAATCTCCTAAAAAATCAGCGGGCTGGACGAGCCACTTTTTTGCCGTTAAATAAAGTGCGTGCCCCAAAACTTCAGACCAATAGCATTCCGCGCTATGCCCAGGGGTTTGTGGATTTTGCGGTGAATTTAATCCAGTGCGATCCGCGCTACGAAGACGTTTTTCGGTATGTTTTTGGCAGTACCGCCGTATTCCAAAGTCTGAACCAAGCCCGCAGTTTTATGGGCAAAACCCGCATTGTCACCCTTGATGGCGAACTGCTTGAAACCTCTGGGGCGATGACGGGTGGTAGTGTCTCAAAACGCTCAACGTTGCATTTTGGCAGTATGGCGATGGGGGAATCGGCGGAGGTCACAGCCCTGCGCGATCGCCTCGAAGAGATTAATGATTTGCTGCGCTACACCGAAAATACGTTTTTAGAGAAAGAAGACCGCGTTAAAGAATTATCCAGTCAGCTCAATGAAACCCGTCAGAAAGAACGGGAACAACGGTTGCGGGTCGAACAAATCGAACGAGAATTAAGTCGCCTCCGACCCATTGCCCAACAGTTGCAAAAGTCCCTTGAGATGAATCGTGCAGACTTACAAAAAGAAGGCGATCGCCTCCAAGCACTCGACGCAAACTTGCCCGAACTCGAAACAAAATTAACCACCTTACAAGGGCAACTCGCCCAACTCGAAGAATCAGGAACCCACAGCGCATGGCAAACCATCCAAAAGACCATCAAAACCCAAGAAGCAGCATTGCAAGATCGCCTGCAAGCCCTCGCCGCAGCCAACACAAAAATCACCAATCTCAGTTCCCAAATTGCCCGTCTCACCGACAAACTTAATACCGACGAAACCCGCTTACAAGAAATTAGTGAGCAACGGGAAGAAGTGACTGGGCAAATCGAGATTATCCAAACCCAACTCGATCAAGTCACAACCGAAATCACCTCGACAGAGACATTATTAGCCGAATTATCCGAACAAATGGGTGATGCGAAAAAGCAGCGAGATGCCAAGGAATTATCCCTTAAGCAACTACAAAAATCCCAACAGGAAGCCCACTGGAAACTCGAAAAACTCAAAGAAACCCAAACAGAACGCACCGCATCCCTGGAACACCTCCAGCAGCAAATTCAAGAGCACGAAGCCGAATTACCAGCAGATCTCGATGAATCTTTTCTGGAGCTAGCGGAAATTCCCGACGATCTCAAACAGGCACTGACCGCCATTACCGAGCAAGTCGAAAAACTCCAACGCACCATTCGCCGTACCCAAAGGAAAATTGAAGAGCTAGAACCCGTCAACATGCTGGCGCTTAAAGAATACGAAAAAACCCAAGAACGGCTCGGCGAATTTTCCCAGAAACTAGATACTCTCCAAGAGGAACGCATGGAAGTTCTCGCGAGAATTGAGCGTTTTACTACCCGTCGTTTTCAAGAATTCAAAAAAGCCTTTGATGCGGTCAACGAAAACTTTAAGGTGATTTTTGCAAGCCTATCCGATGGTGATGGCTATCTCCAACTGGATAATGCGGAAGACCCTTTTGCTGGCGGTTTGAACCTTGTTGCTCACCCGAAAGGGAAGCCTGTTCAACGGTTGAGTTCGATGTCCGGTGGAGAAAAATCTTTGACGGCTTTGTCTTTTATCTTTTCGCTGCAAAAATATCGCCCGTCGCCTTTCTATGCCTTTGATGAGGTGGATATGTTCCTCGATGGAGCCAATGTAGAGCGCCTATCGAAAATGGTAAAAAAACAGGCGGAAGGGGCACAATTTTTGGTGGTAAGTTTGCGTCGTCCTATGATCGAGGCTTCCCAGAGAACGATCGGTGTCACCCAAGCTCGCGGCGCTTATACTCAGGTGCTGGGGATCGAATTGTAGTTTTACCAAGCTGCCATAGTTGGTCGGGGCCGGGGCGATCGCCTAATTAACGTCAGTTATGGATAAGAATGTAGCCAAAATTCTTTAGAGAAAAGGAGACACGGAGAGGGAAAGACACGGGGAAGCAACGAAAATTTGCATTTTTTGAAAGCTAGTAGGATTGTTTGCATAGAAATATCTCCCGATCTCTCGCTCTCCCATTCACCGCGTCGTACTTCCGAGCATGCTTAAGCAAAACTCACGTTAATTATCTCTGGTGCAGAATGTATTTTGTTCAGCTTCTCCCTTTACTTAATGCGTTATCGAACAAGTTTAACTTTAATCTCCTAGGTAGTTTTCGTCCTGTAGAATAACCTCTTGGCAAAGTTTCTGTCCCCATAACCGATAGTCAAAGCCATCAAGGTTAAGATATCTAATAAGCTTGAAAGCTTGATCCTGTGGGCGTTTAAACATGTTAAATCCCTGCCGATCTTGCCGACTACGACTATAGACATCAGACTTCGCCGCCACAACTTACTTTTTTTATTAAGAGCAACCATGACCGATAACCTACAGGAAAGCATCGAATTTCTAGCCACAAATGAGACGAAAGAAGGTGTCGTTACAACGGATTCTGGCCTCCAATACAAAGTCCTTATTGAGGGCACAGGCGCATCTCCCGCCGCTACGGATGTTGTCTGCGTTCACTATGCTGGGCGTTTACTCGACGGCAGCGAATTTGACTCTAGCTACAAGCGAGGCGCTCCGGCGGAATTTCCGGTTAATGGCGTTATTAAAGGCTGGACTGAGGCGCTCCAGCTCATGGAAGAAGGTTCAAAATGGGAACTCTATATTGCCCCAGAATTAGGCTATGGAGAGTATGGCTACCCGGGTGTGATTCCCTCTAATGCTCTGCTCATTTTTGAGGTGGAGCTCATTAAAGTGAAATAATTTTGGCTAATTTAAGCTTTGGCAGAAGTCAAAAAGTATTGGAGATCGGTGATATCCGTGGCGATCGCCATGGTGCTATGCACAGTAGAAGATTTCGCGAACTTTGCATTTATTTCCCACTAATTGCGCAAAACTTGACTAAAACTTTAACCTAATTCCTAAAAAATCTCGTTACACTCTGACTAAGATTTCCTTGGTAGTGTTTTCTGATGCTAGTTAAAGTTTTGAGTTTTTAGCCTACACTATGACATTAGTTTCTCTGTTTAACATTTCTCGGCATCTGTTACCTAGTGAAATCGCTTCACCCCAGTTCCCTGACCCCCTGCAGAAATACATGCTTGCCTACCGTCATTTTCTTACCATTAGTACTAGCAGCGTTGTTATTTTTGGATCAGGCGGTTTGGCGATCGCCCAAGAAACACCGGCAACTGTTGTTATGCCAGTGTCCGCCGCAGAATTTACGCAGCAGCCAATAGATCTTTTAGAAATCGGCGAGCCGGCTGTCAGCCATAACGCGAAAGATACAGAGAAAAACCTTGTCGCCCTAAATCTCAATGATTTTCGCCCCATAAAATCCGACCAGTCTGTGGTTATCGCTCCAGAACTCCTCGCAAATATTGGTAGTTTGAGCGCACCTCAAATTGAATTAGCAGCGGCATTCCCCCAAGGGAGTATCCAGCAACAGCCCCCCGCCATTACTTCAAAAACTCTCCTCACCCGGGTGCCAGTAGACACATCTGAGGCGATCGCCAATCCAGTACCAGCCCAAGCAACAGCGCAAGATTCAGCCATACAAGTAGAAGTATTGGAGCCAAATAGTTTAGTCTCTGCCACCCTTGCCCTCAAATCCCAGCCTGTTACCCAAAGAATTTCCCTCTTAAAACCGTTACCCAACGAGGGGAGTTTGATGCCCGCTAACGTTATGACGAAGGTTGCAGTCCTTCCTGAGCGGACAACTCAACCTGAAACCTTTAAACATCTCGGTGAATTTTCTCCGGCGATCGCCCCCCAGAAGGTAATGACAGCCGAGTCTAAAACCGTTGCCGTAGCGCAGCCCCAGCCGGAAACTGAAGTGACTTTCATTGCCCAAGGAACAGAGGACACAGTCCCCACGTTACCTCGCGAAATAGCACCAGCCGAAACGGTTGCTGCCCCCGAAGAGCCGGAGCAAATGGCTGAGACCCCCCGTCGCATTCCCAGCGTCAGTGAAATCCCCGAAGAATTTCGCATCAACGAAGAATTACAACGGCTACTGTCACCCATTGATGATGACTTACTCATCCCACCAACGGAAGCAGGACAGGTTCTTGCTAGCGAAATCTTAAATTTGACATTAGCGGAAACAGTCGAACGAGCTTTAGCGGCTAACCAAGATTTGCGTGAAGCACAGCTCACCTACGAGCGGGCAAAATTTTCTCTCCGGGAGGCGATCGCCGCCGAATACCCCACCTTAACGAGTCAGACTGATTTAGTCCGCTCCGAAACAGCTGGCGCAGAGCTACAGGCCGAACGCATTGGCAATGACGAGTCTGAGGCAAGCACATCCCTCAATAGCCGTTTAGAACTCAGCTATGACATTTACACAGGGGGCAGGCGCTCCGGGCAAATTGATGCCGCCAGTACCCAATTAAAAATTACCGAGCTAGATGTCGAGCGCATTGCCAAAGAAACCCGTTTAATCGCGACCACAACCTACTACGACCTACAAAGTGCCAGTGCCCAAACTGCCATTGAAGAAAGTGCAGTGGTTGAAGCGTCACGGAGTTTGCGTGATGCTGAACAATTAGAGGAAGCAGGTCTCGGCACAAAATTTGATGTGTTGCGTGCCCAGGTAGAAGTGGCCAATGCCCAGCAAAGACTGACCCGCGCCTATGCCAGCCAAAACACTGTCCGCCGCCAACTGGCACAACTGTTAAATTTACCGAGTAATGCTGACCCTCGCGCTGCCGATGAGATCGACCTTGCAGGACGTTGGGAACTGTCCCTAGAGGAGAGCATTTTATTAGCGCTGCAACAACGGGAAGAGCTACGCCAACAACTCCTACAGCGGGAAATTGATGGTTACCAAAAGGAAATTGCCCTGGCAAATATTCGCCCTCAGGTTAGTGTCTTTGCCAACTATGACCTCCTCGAAATTTACGATGATGACCTTGATACTGCTGATGGTTTCTCCGTTGGTGCAAGGGTGCGTTGGAATTTGTTTGATGGTGGTGCAGCCAATGCCCGTGCTGACCAAGAGGAGGTGGATCAGGCGATCGCCGAGAACCGTTTTTTAAATCGCAGTGATCAGATTCGCCTTGCGGTAGAAACGGCGTATTTTAATCTAGAGGCGAGCGAGCGCAACATCCAAACGGCTTCCGTTGCTGTCGATCTCGCAGATGAAAGTTTACGCCTAGCGAGACTTCGTTTTAGGGCAGGAGTCGGCACTCAAACCGATGTCATTTCTGCTCAAACTGAATTAACAACGGCTCAAAATAATCTGGAGCAAGCAATTACGGACTACAACCGCTCCTATGCCCAGCTTAAGCGTGAGGTCAGTGTCGGTGAAGAAATTGAGGTTATACCCGCAAATTAGATAGAGACGGAGAGCGGGTGACTCGGGGAAGGGGTGAGTGTTTTGCTTACGCCACGGGACACGTGCAATGAAATCAGATTGGGAGAAAGGGTGAATGTGCTGAAAATTTTTCTAGCCTTGTTCATAAACAAATGCTCTTTTCGTCTTCCTCTCACCTTGTCCCAGCATCCCCGTGTCTTCACTCTTATCTTTTTGTCTTCATCACGAGCCAATCTTCTACTGCTCAGCTTAAGCGTGAGGTCAGTGTCGGTGAGGAAATTGAGGTTATACCCGCAAATTAGATAGAGACGGAGAGCGGGTGACTCGGGGAAGGGGTGAGTGTTTTGCTTACGCCACGGGACACTTGCAATGAAATCAGATTGGGAGAAAGGGTGAATGTGCTGAAAATTTTTCTAGCCTTGTTCATAAACAAATGCTCTTTTCGTCTTCCTCTCACCTTGTCCCAGCGTCCCCGTGTCTTCACTCTTATCTTTTTGTCTTTATCATGAGCCAATTTTCTACAGCGTCGGCGATCGCCCCGGCCAGTTGATCCTGTGCCGCCGGGTCGGTAATCCATTCAAATTCGGTGGGATTAATCATAAAACCCAGTTCGAGCAAAACGCTGGGAGCCTCATGGGGACGGGTCAAAGCAAGATTATTCCAGAAAACCCCATAGGATGGACGGTTTAAATTTTGCACTAGCTCGTCATGGAGAAACTGCGCCAAATCATGGGCATGGGCGTTATACCAAAACATGCCAATTCCAGCCGTATTTTCCGCATCACCAGCATCAGGTAGGGCATTGTAATGAATCGAAAGAGCGACAGTGGGTTTTTGTTCACGAATCATTTTTTGGCGATCGCCTAACGAGACATTGACATCCTCAGTGCGGCTCATGGAAACCATCGCCCCTTTTGCTTCGAGAGCCTGTTTGATTTTGTTGGAAATAACCAGATTAATTGCTTTTTCAGGATAGCCAGTAGAGCCTGCTGCGCCGAACTCTGTGCCGCCATGTCCGGGATCCAGCCAAATGGTGGAACCAGCCAAAGAATTTGCCGATAGTTGCGGTGGGTGACGCAAAGATAAAACTAAATTTGTGCCTGCATAATTCAGCTCGTAGCCCCATTGCTGCCCTTGCTTGAGACGAAAATCATAACGAATCAGATCAGGCTCCGGTTGATACCAGTCGAGGCGACGAATGACGGGACTTTGGGACAGATAAATGGTATCCGTTTGGGCGGTGGTGTTATGCAAAATGAGGGTAAAGGTGTCGTCGCTTTGTTGGACGGTGACGGGAACAGGGGTTTGTAGCGGAAAAATCACGTCTGTTCTATCGACAAAGGTTTGGGAGCGCACACTTCTAATGATTGAGCGAGGCGGCACAGTGGTATTGAGAGTCGTTGTTTCGGCGGCTTTAAGCCATGCACCGTAGTCTAAACGCAACCATTCCCCTTCTTTGCCGGTGACGCTAGCTTGGGTTCCTTGGGGCAAGGGCGTTAGACGCGAAAAGTTGGTGCTCGCGCCGGTACGGGCAACGCCAGCGAAGGAGGTGACGGCGATCGCCTCAGGATTTTGGGCATCAAGTATTTCGAGGGTTCCGACACTGGTGGTGGTACTGGTTGCGCCATTGAGGGTCATGGTGTAAGTCGGTTTGCCTAGATTGCCGATTTGCCCAAAGGAATGACACCCTTGATGTTGACCAGAAAAGCCCGTTACCAAGGCATCATTCGTTAGGGTCAGCACCGCAGAATTGGGCGGGAGACTAATGGAGGCTTGGGGCTGTAGGGGAATGCTTTGGTTGGCAAGGCGCACTGACACTTGGGCGGCTTCAGGGGCTTGGGCTTGGAAGCAAATTAATTCTCCCGGTTGGCGGGCAATATCGACGGCAGGATAGAGGTTTTCGAGGCTATTGGAAACGGTTGGGGTATTCGCTAAGCGGGTGATGGTACGGCGGATCTGAGAGGTTTGACCATTGGCGTTGCGAAACTCTAGGGTAAACTCGTTGCTGCCGACTTGGAGGGGCACACTAGGGGCAAAATGTCCGAGGGGGCTGCGGTTAATGTTTTGTCCGTTCACTGTGACTGTGCCGTTATTTGGGGCGGAGCCAATGAAAAAGATTTGTTCTGCGGTGGTTTGGTGGTTAGTCGGGGGATAGCTCAGGTGGAGGCGATCGCTGGTACGGATATTTTGGGCAAGAACAGGCGTAGCGAGAGAAAGGCTAGTAAACAGACCAACAGCAGCAGACTTAAGCAAAAGATTGGCTCCAAAGACGAATGGCGATCGCCTTAAATTCTGCCATCTCCTTGGACAACTTGCTTCACTGTCGTAAAGCTTTCTAAACCGATTAAACCGCGATGGTTTCCTTTTTGATTGGACATTCCCAGAAATACCGAATCACTGCCTTGGGGATGGCGGGAAAAACGGGGCGAAGAATTTACATAGACTAAAGCGCTATCAATCTCCGTCGCAAATTGCCGACTCTCTTGATAGGATTCTGTCACAATGCAGTCTGCATGACCGCCAGAGGAACGGTTAATGAGGGCGATCGCCGCCGAGAGGTCATCCACTATCCGGAAAGCGACAACACGATCAAGATAGGAAGACCGCCATTCTGTGCCGCGCGTGGGGTCGAGGTGCTCCGGAAATTCCTTAACAAGTTCGGTATCCCCCTTGAGGCGAAACCCTCCATCTTGCAGAGACTTAAATAAACCAATAAGGCTGGAGGGCTTTTGGTCGGGACTAATCAAAACTTTTTCGACGGCATTAACCGCATCCGGCTCGTAGCGATGACTATCGGTGATAATCCAGTGGGCGAGGTCATGGTCTCCCGTGGGAGATAAATACATATAGCAGTTGCCCATGGTGGTGCGCAGAACGGGCGCTGTGGCCTGTTGTACCACCTGTTGGATCAGGCTTGGGCGACCATAGGGAATGACCAAATTTAGGTAACGGTCTTGGGTCACGAGTTTCTGGACGGTGCAACCCTGCTCAGAGGACACGGATTCGACACAACCGGCGGGGAAGCCAGCATCGGCTAGAGCAATTTGCATAATCTGAGAAATCAGCTGATTGGAGTTGCTCCCGTCGCCACACCCACGAATCATCAGACTATTACCGGTTTTCAGGCATAGTCCAGCGGCGATCGCCCCCAGTTCTGGAAAAGCCTCATGGATCAAACTAATGACACCGAGGGGCATCCTCTGGTAATAACTCTGGTAGGCACTCAGTTGATAAGGTGCATTACTCACCCGTTGCAGCGGATCGGTCAGATCTACGAGCTGGCGTAATAGTTCAACGGTTTCTGTTAAACGTTCTGGTGTCAGCTTTAACCAATCAAGAATAAGCTCCGAAACAGCCATTTCTCGACTTGCTTCAAGGTCAAGGGTATTTGCTTCTAAAATCGCTGGAATTTGTGCTTCAATGGCATCGGCGATCGCCACAATGCCCCGGTTGCGTTCACTACCCTTTGACAATTCCAACTCAAAAGATGCGGCATAAGCACGTTGCAATGCCGCAATAATCGGATCACTACCCGCGTCTGGTGCTGTGTCAGTCATAATATTTCGTGACCCAATTTCCCCGCCTTGCCCAGGGTTTGACAAAAAATCTCATCAAATCATACTGATTGAATCTAGGAATCGCAAGGGATGAGGTCACAAATAGCCCTCTAGTGTCTAGTTCGTTTCTACTATTGTAGTGATGCTGTACCGGATGACCGATTTTGCAACAAAATTAGTATTAGATTTTTTGTTGCCATTGTTCCTGAGCCAAGAAGGGGCGATCGCCAGTAATTGGAGCTACAGCCTCAGTAAGCGTGAAATCTCCCGCCTCAATCCACTGTTTCAGGGTTTGGGCAACCTGACCCGATAAATACAAACTTGTGACCGGGGCAACTTTTACTGTACGACCATCAATGGTTAAGCGCCCTGTTTTTAATTGTCCATAGCTGACTAACCCAAAGGTTGGGCGCACCCGGCGGGGAATCGAGAAATCCATCACAGGTGCCACAATTTCCTTATCCTGTACAGCACAGCGGGCAATCACGGCTTCGTCTAGGACAGGTAATGGTACACCCACTCCCAACATTAACGAAGGGCCATATTTTGTGAAATAACAACCACGAATCCAGCGGGTATCCATTTGTTTCGCATCGCCGATGAGGGCTAAGGTTGCCGCAGGGCCGAGGGGCGTACCGTTCGGTAATCGTTTTTGGAGCGGAAAATGCTGCGTTCCCTCCCAAGCGACATAACCGATTCCTCCTCCTAAAAAAATTTTAGTGCCAATACCAATCAGGTTTAAATCGGGGTCATTTAATAGTGGAGACATTGCGCCGGAGCAGGCATAGACGGCATTTCCTAGGCGCGGCTGCAAAGGACCGAGGTAGGTATGTAACGGGCGATCGCCACCATTTACGCCCACAATAAAATTTTGATAAAGGTTACGGGGATTAAACAAATAAAACTGATTAATTTGATCTTTAGTAATGTTGTTGTCCCAGCTGCTGCGGGGATAGCAGTCTGTTACCTGACCGATGGCATGTAAATGGACAGATTTGCCCGCGATTAAATTTTCAATCACATGGCCGCCACCGCGCTGGGGTGTGGGGCGATCGCCCAGTTCGCTAACGCTCATTTCCTGTTCACTTAAATCTTCTGGCATCGTTGCCCCAAGATAGATATCCACCGCCCCCAAACCCGGATAGGCAGGCACACCATCCAGCCAGCATTTACGAATTTTGATCGGCGGATCAGTATGACCAAGATTGAGCATTGCCCCAGAGGATTCCATCGGCTCAAAGGTGCCTGTGGTCACGACATCCACCGTCGCCGCAATTTTTTTGATCCCCCACTCCGCGACCTTTGCCTTTACTTCTTCGACTGTCCAAACCACAGCTTGTTTCGCGAGGATTTTTTCGTTAATAGCAGCAATGGTTCGCATGGCAATCCTAAAGATATCTACTTTTTATCCTAGAGGAAAGTTCAGCTATCACTCAATACAACGGCGATCGTATTTCAGTCCGGCGATCGGGATTTGTTGGTTGGAAAGAACGCCATCTTGTTGACATTGAAGCGGGGTGTTACTGTTTCAGTCCCGTGGTCAGGATTTGATGGTGAGAAAGAAGAGTGCGCCAATGCATCATCTAATGAAATCATTACTCCAAAATGCCCAAAATGCGGGTCTAGAAATACTCGAACTCAAAGAAGTCATAACAGGAAAAACAGTCATCACAAAGATTGCGGGAACAATTGGACTGATAAATAATGATCAAATCAAGCCACTAAAAATTAGTTATGAAATTAAATAAATGGTTAGAGGGATTATTAATATTTTGTTTTTTGGCAGTGGGAAGTTCTCTCACTGATTTTGCTTCGGAGTGTACTGCAGAGGCTAAGGAAACAGCTTTATTTGCCTTTATCCCATTAACATTCATTGCGGTCTATGGGTACATCACCCGCTTTCGTTTTCAGGAAGATAATAAAAAATTGCGAAAGCAGGGTAATCGCATCAAAAAAAGAGGTCAAAATATGCCCGAATCAGCAAGGATCTTCAGCAAAAAATTATTGTCTAAGCCAGCTTGATATCGTTTCATCTT